>CAKKRN010000001.1:0-1321 GCA_919902745.1 Syntrophaceae bacterium
GAAAACAATAGGGGCTCTGTCCCTAATTATCCTGCGAGGTTTGAACGATGGACAAGATCGTGATCGTCGGGGGTCGGAAGCTTCAGGGGGATGTTCGGATCAGCGGCGCGAAGAACGCCGCGCTGCCGGTCCTGGTCTCGTCGCTTCTCGTCGATGGATGGAACACCTTTCACAACATTCCGGACCTTCTGGACATCAAGACGATCCGAAAACTTCTCAACGGTCTCGGCGTGAAGATCGAGGGGGAGGAGACGGTCCGGATCAACGCCGGCGGTCTGACCGGTTGCGAGGCCTCCTACGACCTGGTCCGGACCATGCGGGCCTCGATTCTGGTCCTCGGTCCCCTTGTGGCGCGGATGGGTGAGGCGCGGGTTTCGCTGCCGGGAGGCTGCGCCATCGGGGCGAGACCGGTCAACCTCCACATCCAGGCGCTCCGGGATCTCGGCGCGGAGGTGACGCTGCGGGACGGGTATGTCGAGGCGAAGGCATCCCGTCTGCAGGGCGCAACCATCTATTTCGACATTGCCACCGTGACGGGCACGGAGAACATCATGATGGCCGCGACGCTCGCGAAGGGGAAGACGATCCTGAAAAACGCGGCGCGCGAGCCGGAGATCGTCAACCTTGCCGAGGTGCTGATCGGCATGGGGGCGAGGATCCGCGGGGCGGGAACCGATGTGATCGTGATCGATGGGGTGAAATCGCTCCATCCCGTGGAGGCGGCGGTGATCCCGGACCGGATCGAAGCCGGAACCTTTCTCATCGCCGCCGGGATGACCGGCGGGGATATCCGGGTTCTCGGTTGCGATCCCCTCCATATCGAGGCGCTGATCGCCAAGCTGAGGGATGCCGGTGTGAGGATTGAGCTTGATGGGGATGCCGTCCGGGCGATGGGCGGCGTGACGGTGAGGAGCGTAGACCTCAAGACCTTGCCCTATCCGGGATTCCCTACGGACCTGCAAGCGCAGATCATGGCGATGATGGCGATTGCAAACGGCTTGAGTGTCATCACCGAGACGGTGTTCGAAAACCGTTTCATGCATGTGAGCGAGATAATGCGGATGGGGGCGGATATCGTCATCCAGGGGAAGAGCGCGATCGTCCGGGGGGTCCCGAAGCTCCACGGGGCGCAGGTGATGGCGACCGATCTCCGGGCTTCGGCCTCCCTCATCCTGGCCGGTCTTGCGGCAGAGGGGACGACGACCCTTTCCCGCGTCTACCACATCGACCGGGGTTACCAGCAGATCGAGAAGAAGCTGTCGGCTTTAGGGGCCGATATCCGCAGGGTCGCCGGATAGGACTGTTGAAAAACGCCCATCTG
>CAKKRN010000001.1:1421-21310 GCA_919902745.1 Syntrophaceae bacterium
TAGGGGCCGATATCCGCAGGGTCGCCGGATAGGACTGTTGAAAAACGCCCATCTGCTGCGTTTCCCTCATCCTTCGCCGTTTAACGTACCTCAAAGTACGCCTCACGGCTCAGGATATCGGGGGCCTTGCATCTGGGCATTTTTGAACAGCCTATTCAGGGATTGGGTTGAGGGGAGTCCATGAAAATCATCCGAACGGACAGCGCGGAATTTGAAGGGCATTTCCGGAGGATTCGGGAGCGGGGCCGGGTGTTCGATCCCGAACTCTGGGCTGCCGTCGGCCGGATCGTGGAAGAGGTCGGCCGGCGGGGCGACGAAGCCCTTTTTGATTATACGGCCCGGTGGGACGGACATGCCGTGAGCGCGGCCACGGTCGAAGCCTCGGCTGCCGAACGGACGGCCGCGGTTGCGCAGGTCGTTCCGAAGGATCTGGAGATTCTCCGCCTAAGTGCCGGGAGGATCGCGCGTTTCCACGAACGGCAGCGCCAGGAAGGATGGCTGATTGCGGAAGAGGAAGGGGTGGAACTGGGTCAGCGCATCCTTCCGCTGGAGCGTGTCGGCATCTACGCCCCGGGGGGGTTGGCCTGTTATCCCTCCACCGTCCTGATGACGGCGATCCCCGCCCGAATCGCCGGTGTCGGCGAGATATGCCTGGTGACGCCTTCCCGCGACGGTCGGCTCCATCCGCTGATCGCCGCTGCCGCGGAGTTGGGGGGAGTGAACCGAATCTTCAAGATCGGCGGCGCCCAGGCAATCGCCGCCCTGGCGTTCGGCACGGCGTCCATCCCCCGTGTGGACAAGATTGTCGGTCCGGGAAACGTCTATGTGGCGGCGGCCAAAAAAATGGTCTTCGGCCAGGTCGGCATCGACATGATCGCCGGCCCCAGCGAGGTCCTGATCATCGCCGACGGGACGGGGGATGCGGCCCATGCGGCGGCGGATCTGCTGGCCCAGGCCGAGCATGACGAAATGGCGGGCGCCGTCCTGCTGACGCCGGATGAGGCCTTTGCGGGAGCCGTGGACGGGGAGGTCGACCGCCAGCTCGCAACTCTCCCGCGGAAGGAGATCGCCTCCCGCTCGCTGGCGGCCTTCGGGGCTTTGGTGGTCACGCGCGATCTCGCCGAGGCGGTCGCGCTGGCCAACCGTTTCGCGCCGGAACACCTCGAACTGATGGTGCAAACCCCCCGGGAGCTCCTCGCGGAGATCCGGAATGCCGGGGCGATCTTTATGGGAATGCATACGCCGGAGGCGCTGGGCGACTACACGGCGGGACCCAACCATGTGCTGCCGACCGGGGGAACGGCCCGTTTCGCCTCGCCCCTCGGCGTTTACGATTTTGTCAAGCGGACCAGCGTCCTCTCTTTTTCGCGGGAGGCGCTCCAGCGGTACGGGAGTGCAACCGCCCGTTTCGCCGAAATGGAAGGGCTCAACGGACACGGCCATTCCGTCCGTCTGCGCCTGGAAAAAACAGGAGGCTCTCCCCGCGCTGCAAAAAGATCTTGACAAAATGGTCTTGTTGATTAAGATGGGCGCTCGTTTCCGAAAGCCAGGGGACTAAAGCGGCCCTTTCGTGAGCGGGCGTAATTCAGTGGTAGAATGTCAGCTTCCCAAGCTGGACGTCGTGGGTTCGAGTCCCATCGCCCGCTCCATTTTTTATCCTCCGGTCTCCGCGGGTAGAAATTCGGTTATATCCTTCTTTTCCTCTTGCAATCGGTTCGGTTGTGTGTTAGGAGACGCGAAAATCATCGGCGGGTTTTGATGAGTGGGCTTCAGCCCACTTTTTTTTTCCCGGGGACGGGATAGAGGCATGCAAACTCATACGGAACAGATCCGGCAACTGGCCGAACCGCTTCTCACATCCGAAGGGATGGAGCTGATTCTGGCAGAGTGTCTGAAGATGAGGACGCACTGGCTGGTGCGGATCTACATGGATCGCGAAGGGGGCGTCACCGTAGATGATTGCGCGCGGATCAGCAACCAGTTGGGAGATCTGCTCGATGTCCACGACACGCCCCCCGGCCCCTACACCCTGGAGGTATCCTCGCCCGGTCTGGATCGGCCGCTGGACCGGGATAAGGATTTCCTGAAGTATCGCGGTTCCCGGGTCCATCTTCGTCTGGCGGAAAAGATCGAGGGACGGCGCGATTTTCGAGGCGAGTTGGTCGAGTGCGAGGATAGCGACGACGGAAAGCTCCTCGTCGTGAAGGTGGAGGGGAAAATCTTTCGGATTCCCCGGAAGACGGTGGTTAAGGCCAATCTGGAGTATAAGTTGTGAGATGGGTCATCGGTGATAGGTCATAGATTATGGGTTATCCCATCACCCATCGCCGATGACCTGAGAATAACAACGGAGGTTTTTGAATGTTTCCGGAACTGAAACGCCTGATCGAACAGATGGGCAAGGATCGCGGGATAGACAGGGAGATCATCGTCAAGGCCCTGGAGGACGCCATGCTGATGGCGGCCCGCAAGAAGTTGGGAGTCGATGTCGAGTTGGAGGCCCATTACAATGAGGAGGCCGGCGAGATCGAGGTCTTCCAGTTCAAGAAGGTCATGGAAAAAGTCCTGGATCCTGAAACCCAGGTCTCCCTTGTGGAGGCAAGAAGAACCCTGGATGAAGAAGCGGAACCCGGGGATGTCCTCGGCAGCAAGATCGAGACGAGCACCTTCGGTCGGATCGCCGTTCAGACCGCCAAGCAGATCATCATTCAGAGGGTAAAGGATGCGGAGCGGGACAACATCTACGATGAATACCACGACAAGAAGGGGGAGCTGTCCAACGGTTTTGTGCAGCGGTTCGAAGGCGGAAACATCATTGTGAACCTGGGGCGCGCAGAAGGGATCATCCCCGTTTCAGAACAGATCTTCAAGGAATCCTACAAGCGGGGAGAGAGGATCAGGGCCTTCATCTGCGAGGTCAAGAAGATCACGAAGGGGCCCCAAATCATTCTCTCCCGGACCCATCCCGGTTTTCTCAAGGCCCTCTTTGATGTGGAAGTTCCCGAAATTTCAGAGGGGTTGATCGAGATCGTCAATGTGTCGCGGGAACCCGGGAAGAGGTCCAAGATCTCCGTCAGGAGCCGGGACAAGGATATCGATCCGGTCGGCGCCTGCGTCGGCATGCGGGGGACGCGCGTCCAGAGCGTGGTCCAGGAGCTCCGGGGCGAGAAAATCGATATCGTCCCCTATTCGGAAGATCAGGCCAAGTATGTCTGCAGCGCCCTTTCTCCGGCAAAGGTGAACCGGGTCTTCGTCGATGATGAGAACCGGGCGATGGAGGTCATCGTTCCCGATGATCAACTCTCCCTGGCCATTGGGAAAAACGGGCAGAATGTGAGACTGGCCGTGAAATTGACCGGCTGGAAGATCGACGTCAAGAGCGAATCCACGGCCGTTGCGAAGGCGGACGAAGGATTCAAGGCCCTCATGAAAATCCCGGGCATCGGCGATGCCACTGCGGAGCGGTTGTTCAAGGTGGGACTGAAGAGCTTGGCCATGCTGGCAGCGGCCGATTCCGAACAACTGGCGGCGATTCCTGGCGTGGGCGAGAAAACCGCCGCGATCTGGATCCAGGAGGCGGGAAAGATGATCGACCAGGAGGCAGGCGAGCCAACGGTTTTCCCTGCTTAGGATGTCCTGGGATCTGAATTTGGATAGGGGAGAGTGTCGGGCATGTCGAAAAAAAGAGTTTACGAGCTGGCGAAGGATTTGGGGCTGGAAAACAGGGAGCTGATCTCTCGCTTGGAAAAAATCGGTATTGCGGTCAAATCCCACTCGAGCACGCTCGAAGACGACGATCTGGAGAGGATTCAGGCGGAACTGCTTGCTCCGGAAGCCCGTGAGGTGGTTGAAAAGAGGATCAAGTCCACGGTAATCCGGCGGAGGGCGGTCCGCATGCCGGTTGAGGAGAGCAAACCGGAGGAACTTGCCGCCGAGCCGGAGACGGAAGCGCCATCGGATGCGCCGCCGCCGCTTGCGGATGCCGTTCCTGCAGAGGTCGTCCGAAAGACTGCTCCCAGGGAAGCCCCGGTGAGAACGTCCATCTACCGGGATGCGCCTGCAGGCGTCGCCGTTCGAAAGCCCGTGGCGCCTCCGGAACCTTCGCAGCCGCCGATTCCTCCACAGGCGCCCGCATTGAAACCTGTGACCGGAAGGGCGGCCCCAACACCGGCGGCCATGCCGGTGGAGCCGACAGCGAAGACTGCGACTCTCAAGCCGGAAGCCCCGGCGATCGAGCGAAACGCGGAGTCGGAAAAGAAGCCGGGTCCCGAAACCGTTTCGAAGGCCCCTGAGCAGCAGAGAAAACCTCTATCCGTCCAACCTCCGGAATCACGCGAAATAAAGCGCCCACTCCTGGAGCAGGAAAAAAAGCCGCAGATGCCTCCGGAAGCGCCGAGACCGATGCCGGGGGGACGGAAGGAATTTCCCCGTAGAGCGGATCTGAAGATCGTAAAGGATATCGGGGGCGCCGTTCCTCTTCCTTCCCGTATGGAAAAGTCCGGCCGGCAGCCGGAAGCGGAGAAACCGAGAAAGAAGGGGGGAAAACCGCCCGTTGAAGTTCTGATGGGGGAGGCGCCGCCGCGTAAAAAGGCCTTCATCAAGAAACTGGTTGACCGGAAGGGTCGGCAGATTGAGGTTGATCGCGAAGATCGCTCCTCGAAGTGGCGTGAAGAGAAGAAGGCTGCGCCGGTCAAGATGAAGAAGACCCTGATCACCACGCCGAAGGCGAGCAAGAGAAGGATCCGGGTGGATGAGGCGATCAGTGTCGGGGAACTGGCCAAAAGGATGGGGACCAAGGCATCCGAGGTGATCAACAAGCTGATGGGTATGGGCCTGATGGTGACCATCAACCAGGCGATCGATTGCGATACCGCCACGCTGATTGCCGCCGATTTCGGCTACCAGGTGGAAGCGGCGCAGAATGAGCGTGACGAGACCATGCAGAGAACCGAGGATTCTCCGGAGAATCTGAAGCCCCGTGCGCCGGTGGTGACCATCATGGGTCACGTGGATCACGGAAAGACGTCGCTCCTGGATGCGATCCGCGAGACCAACGTGATTGACGGCGAGGCGGGCGGGATTACCCAGGCCATCGGCGCCTACCATGTCCACCTCAAGGGGAGGGATATCGTCTTCCTCGATACGCCGGGCCATGAGGCCTTCACGGCGATGAGGGCGAGGGGGGCGAAGGTTACGGATATCGTCGTGCTGGTCGTCGCCGCCGATGACGGCGTTATGGGGCAGACCGTGGAGGCGATCAACCATGCCCAGGTGGCCGGGGTGCCCATCATCGTGGCCATCAACAAGATGGACAAACCGGGCGCCGATCCGGGCAAGATCCGCCAGGCCCTGACCGAATACAAATTACTGTCGGAGGAGTGGGGCGGCGACACGATCTTCTGCGAGGTCTCGGCGAAGAAGAAACAGGGGATCGAGGAACTCCTGGAGATGATCCTCCTCCAGGCCGATGTCATGGAGCTCAAGGCCGATCCCGACCGGCCCGCCCGCGGTGTCATCATTGAAGCAAAGCTGGACCGGGGCCGGGGGCCGGTTGCGACCGTCCTGATTCAGGAGGGCACGCTGCGCGAAGGGGACGCCTTTGTCTCCCGAACGGAATTCGGCCGGGTCCGGGCGATGATAAACGATCAGGGCCGACGGATCAGCGAGGCCGGTCCCGCCATGCCGGTCGAGGTCATCGGGTTCTCGCGGGTCCCCCAGGCCAGCTCGGAATTCATCTGCGTCGAGGATGAGAAGAAGGCCCGCAGCATCGGAGAATACTGGATCCGGAAGGAACGGGAGCGGGAGCTCTCCGTCTCCTCCAAGATCACCCTGGAACAGCTCTATCAGCGGATGAAGGAGGGGGTCAAGGAGCTCAACGTGATCCTCAAGGCCGACGTCCAGGGATCCGTCGAGGCCCTGATCGACGCCCTGAACAAGCTCAGCACGGATGATATCAAGCTGAAGATCATCCACAGCTCCACGGGGACGATTACGGAAAC
This sequence comes from Syntrophaceae bacterium, assembly GCA_919902745.1. Taxonomy (GTDB): domain Bacteria; phylum Desulfobacterota; class Syntrophia; order Syntrophales; family UBA5619; genus UBA5619. The sequence continues at coordinate 7,421 of CAKKRN010000001.1, forward strand.
GGATGTCATGCTCGCCTCGGCCTCCGATGCGGTGATCATCGGCTTCAACGTCCGTCCCGACGCCCGTGTCGTGGAGGTAGCCGAGCAGGAAGGGGTGGACATCAAACTCTATGATATCATTTATAACGTGATCGCCGATGTGCGGGCCGCCATGGAAGGACTGCTCGATCCGATCTTCAAGGAGGTCGTCCAGGGACGCGCCGAGGTCCGGGTGATCTTCCGGGTGCCCAAGGTAGGGGCCATCGCCGGGAGCTACGTGACGGACGGCAAGATCACCCGGTCGGCCGGACTTCGGCTGCTTCGGGACGGCGTGGTCGTCTATGAGGGCCGAATCGCCTCCCTGCGGCGGTTCAAGGACGATGCGAAGGAGGTGGCCGCGGGGTTTGAGTGCGGCATCGGCATCGAGGGATTCAACGATATCCAGGTGGCGGATGTGATCGAGGCGTATGTGAAGGAACAGATCGAACGAAAACTGTAATCGATATGAATAGTTTTAAAAGGGCGGACCGTGTGGCCGACCTCATCAAAATCGAGATCTCCAATCTCCTCCTCAAGCAGGTCCGGGACCCGCGGATCGGTCTTGTAACGATCACCGGCGTGAAGGTCACCGACGATCTGCGGACGGCGAGGGTCTTTTTCGTTGAATTGGGCAAAGATCAATGCAGCGAGGAGGTCCAGGCCGGGCTTGGAAAGGCGGCGGGGTTCCTGAGACGGGAGCTGGGGCGCAGGCTTCAGCTTCGTTGCGTTCCGGAGCTTTTGTTTGCCTACGACCCCTCCTTTGCCTATGGGAACCGGATCGAACGGCTGATTTCGGAGATCCACCGGGAAGAGGAGGCGCATGTTCCGGAGGATTAGCGATATGATCGGCCGACACCGGGTTTTTCTGATCACGTCCCATGAACGGCTTGACGGGGACGCCCTCGGTTCGGAGCTGGCCCTTTTCCATATGCTGCGGGGGCTCGGGAAAGAGGTCGCCATCTATAATCAGGACCGGACGCCGGAGAATTACCTTTTCCTCCCGGGAAGCGACGGGATCGCCCGCGAGCTTCCTCCTCTCGAACCCTTCGAGGTCGCCTTTATTCTCGATTGCAGCGAACTGGATCGGATCGGGAAAGAGTCGGCCAGCGTCGGGTTGATCCCGAACCTTGTCAACATCGATCATCACGTCTCCAACGGGGGGTTCTGTGATGTTCGGCTGATCGATCCGCAGGCGAGCTCGACGGGCGAGCTGATTTTCCAACTCGTCCGGGATATGGGTCTTACGATGACCGGCGAGATGGCGACTTGCCTCTATACGGCGATCCTGACCGATACGGGCGGTTTCCGCTACGGAAACACCCGCCGGGGCGCCCTTCTGGCCGCGGCGGATCTGGTGGCCGGCGGCGCCGATCCCCAGTGGATCTCGGAAAATGTCTATGAAGCGGATCCGCCGGCCCGGATCGGTCTGCTGGCGGCGGTTCTTCCCACACTGACCATCGACGAAGGAGGCCGTGTCGGTTCACTTACCGTAACGCAGAAGGCGCTCGCCGATGCCGGGGCGCTGCCGGAGCATGCCGAAGGGTTTGTCGATCTGCCCCGGTCCATTCGCGGGGTCGAGATCTCCATCCTCTACGCGGAGCTGCCGGACGGGAGTTTCAAGCTGAGCCTGCGCTCAAAGAGGAACTTCAACGTGGAGCGCGTGGCCCGCGCCTTCGGCGGCGGAGGCCATATCAATGCCGCCGGTTGCCGGGCGGACGGAGAACTGTCGGAGATCCGCAGGCGGGTGATCGAGGCGATCCGGGCGTCCGCGTCGGAATCATGAACGGGGTCATTGTCATCGACAAGCCGTCGGGGCCGACATCCCGGGATATCGTGGAGGAGGTCAGGCGGGCGCTCGGGATCCGAAAGGCGGGCCATACCGGGACCCTCGATCCGCTGGCGACCGGCGTCCTTCCGGTCTGCATCAACGAGGCGACGAAGCTGGTCCAGTTCCTGGCGCTCGACAACAAGGAGTACCGGGCGACCCTTCGGTTGGGGGTCCGGACCGACACCTTCGACACCGACGGCCGTCTCCTTACGCAGGAGGAGCCATGCGTGAACCGGGAACAGGTGGAGGCCGTGCTGAGCGGTCTGAAGGGGAGGCGAAAGCAGTTTCCGCCCCGGTACTCGGCGGTGAAGGTCCGGGGGAAGACTCTTTACGACTGGGCGCGCCGGGGGATCGACGTCAAGGCGCCGGCGCGGGAGGTGGAGATTTACGACATCCGGATCGAGGGGATTTGTCTCCCCGAGGTGACCTTTACGGTCTCCTGTTCGAAGGGCACCTATGTCCGCTCTCTCTGCGCGGAGGCAGGGGAGGCGCTCGGCTGCGGGGGCTGCATGTCGGCCCTGCGCCGGACCCGCAGCGGCAATTTCAGCGTGGATACGGCTGTCGCGCTGGAGGGGTTGACGGGTGAGGAAAAGCGGGAACGGCTGACGGCGAATCTGATGCCGATGGCGGAGCTCCTGCCCGATCTTGCCGTCATCGATGTGGATCCGCAGATGGCGGAAAGGTTGCGGAACGGCTATCAGCCGGACGGCGAGGTTCTGAGCCGTTATCATATTCCTTTTCTTGTCGCCGGAGATGTGATAAAGCTCACGCTCCATGACAAACATCTGGTGGCCGTCGCCCGGATGCTCTGCGCATCGGACGAACTGGCTTCGCGGGAGGGGAAGAGACAGGCGGTTCGAATATTACGGGTATTGAACGATTGACGATTCGTAAAAAAAGTCTTGGAAGTCGTGAAAATGGGGCGGCTTCGTAAAAAGGCCGCAGGCAAGGCGCGCGAGTTCTGAGGAATGAGGCGTACTTGGCGTACGCCGCAATGACGAAGGATGAAGCGCAACGCAGCATCCGGACTTTTTACGAAGCCGTCAACGATTGAGCGAGAGGCCGAAGGCCTCGATACTTGCGCGATTGACTTAAGGGAGGATGAGAGCAGTGTTGGATGCAGACAAGAGAAAGGGAATCATCGGAAGTTATCAGTTGCACGAAAAGGATACGGGATCTCCGGAGGTCCAGATTGCCCTCCTCAGCGCCAGGATTGAGTATCTGACGGAACACTTCAAGGCTCACAAGAAGGACCATCACTCCCGGCGGGGACTCCTGAAGCTGGTCGGTCAGCGGCGAAGGCTTCTGGATTACGTGAAGAACAAGGACGTGGAACGTTACAGAACGGTGATTCAGCGTCTGGGGCTCAGGAAGTAACCTGGGCTTGAGGGTGCGGGGTATCGATCAGGAGTAAGTAGTAAAGAGTAAAGAGTAAGGAGTAAGAAGTAGGCAAAACGCCCTGCTTTTTAATGCCTTACTCCTCACGCCTTACTCCTTACTTCTTCTGTGTCCCGTACTGCAAATCAACCATTGAGAGGAAAATATGAGTAAACTGTTCAGTACAGATTTTGCGGGGAGGAGCATCTCCCTCAAAACGGACTATGTCGCAGGGCAGGCGGACGGCGCCGTCCTGGCGACATACGGGGATACGGTGGTTCTGGTGACCGCCGTTTCGTTGAAGACGATCCGGGAGGGGGTCGATTTTCTCCCGTTGACCGTCGATTATCAGGAAATGACCTTTGCGGCCGGGAAGATTCCCGGGGGGTTCTTTAAGAGAGAGGGTCGTCTCAACGAAAAGGAGATCCTGACTTCGCGGATCATTGACCGCTCCATCCGGCCACTGTTTCCGAAGAACTATTTCCACGAAACCCAGCTCATGGCGTCGGTCCTTTCCGTGGACAACGAGAACGACTCCGATGTGGCAGCGATGCTTGCCGCGTCCGCAGCGCTCGAGATCTCGAACATTCCGTTCAAGGGGCCGATCGCCGGTGTCCGGGTCGGCCGCGTGGAAGGCGCCTTCGTCTGCAACCCCTCGCAGGCGCTCCAGGGGAAAAGCGATCTCAACCTCTTCCTGGTGGGACGGAAGATCGTTCCCGGCACGGAGGGAAGGGACTATGACGTCAACCTCGTCATGATGGAAGGCGGGGCGGAGGAGGTCGCGGAGGATGTCATCGTCGATGCCATCAACTTCGGCCTCGAACAGATGCGTCCGGTGATCGATCTTCAGGACCGGATGCGTCAGGAGACGGGCAAGGCCAAGCGGGAAGTCGTGATTCCGGCCGTCGACGAGACCCTTGTCGCGAAGGTGACCGAAGCGGCCCTGCCGGGGCTGAAAGAGGGCTACGGCATGGCGCGCAAGATGGAGCGCTATGCAAAGTTAGATGAGGTCCGGAAAAGCGCCGTCCAGGCGCTGACAGCCGAAAATCCGTCGCTGAAGGGCAAGATTTTAGAGATCATCGAATCGCTCGAAAGGCGCATCCTCCGGGAGATGATCATCAAGGAGAAGCGGAGAATCGACGGCCGCTCCACCACGGAAATCCGTCCGATCAGCTCCGAGGTCGGGCTCCTGCCCCGCGCCCACGGTTCGGCCCTGTTCAACCGGGGGGAGACGCAGGCGCTGGTGACCGTGACCCTGGGAACCTCCCATGACGAACAGCGGATGGATTACATCGCCGGCGAGGAGCGACGCTCCTTCCTGCTCCACTACAATTTTCCGCCCTTCAGCGTGGGTGAGGCCAAACCGCTCCGGAGCCCGGGCAGGCGGGAGATCGGCCACGGCGGCCTGTCGCGCCGGGCGCTGATGCCGGTTCTGCCGCCCAAGGAGGTGTTCCCCTATACGATCCGGGTCGTCTCCGACATCCTTTCGTCCAACGGTTCCTCTTCGATGGCCACGGTCTGCGGCGGTTGCCTCTCCCTGATGGACGCCGGTGTGCCGATTCGGGACACGGTCGCCGGGATTGCCATGGGGCTTCTGAAGGAGGGCGACCAGGTGGTGATCCTCTCCGATATTCTGGGCGATGAGGACCACGCCGGCGACATGGACTTCAAGGTCTGTGGAACCGAAAAGGGCGTGACCTCGATGCAGATGGACATCAAGATCGACAACCTGACCGGGGACATCCTCCGGAAGGCCCTGAACCAGGCCCGTGATGGGCGGCTCTTCATCATCGGCAAACTGCGCGAAACCCTCGCCGCGCCGCGGCCGGACATTTCTGTCTACGCCCCGCGGATCACCACCGTCAAGGTTCGGCCGGAGAAGGTGCGCGACGTGATCGGTTCCGGCGGCAAGAACATCCGTCAGATCGTGGCGGAGACCGGCGTCGAGATCAACGTGGAGGATGACGGCACCGTAACCATCGCCTCCAGCGACGCGGAAGCCGCCGCGCGGGCCGTGGCCATGGTGAAGTGGCTCACGGAGGATGCGGAGGTCGGCAAGATCTACGATGGGACGGTCAAGAAGATCGTCGATTTCGGCGCCTTCGTCGAGATCCTGCCGGGTACGGAAGGGCTCCTGCACATCTCGCAGCTCGCCAAGGAGAGGGTGAACAAGGTCACCGACATCCTCAAAGAGGGAGACGCGGTGAGGGTAAAGGTGCTGGAGGTGGACAAGCAGGGGAAGATCCGTCTCAGCCGGAAGGAAGCGCTGGGAGAAAATGGTCAATAAGACCATCCTGGACAACGGCATCCGGGTGATTTCCGAGGAGATCGACCATGTCCGGTCGATCTCCATCGGGGCCTGGGTGGAGGGGGGCTCCCGCCGGGAAAACGGCCTGACCAACGGGATGGCCCATTTCATCGAACACATGCTGTTCAAGGGGACCGAATGCCGGTCCGCCTTCGATATTGCCTCCGCCATCGATTCCGTGGGCGGGGTGATGAACGCCGCCACGGGGAAGGAGATGACCTCCTTCTACATCAAGATCCCGGATTACCACCTGGAGATGGCCATCGATCTTCTGGCCGATATTTTCACCGGTTCGCGCTTTGCCGAGGAGGATATCGACCGGGAGCGGTCGGTGATCCTCCAGGAGATCCGGATGGTCGAAGATACCCCCGACGATTACATCCATGATTTCTTCGAAGGGATGTTCTGGGAAGGACATTCCCTCGGTCTGCCCATTCTCGGGACGAAGGAGAGGGTCGAATCCTTCCGCCGCGATGATCTGTTCCGTTTCTTCCAAGCCGGCTATGGGGGCGGGGAGCTGGTTCTTACCGCGGCTGGGAATCTCAAACACCGGAAACTTACGGAACTGGTCCGGCGCGCCTTCGGATCGCTCATCGGGAGATCCGTCCGCGAGCCGCTCGAGACCCCCGAAGCCAGGTCGGGGAGGGCCGTTCTCCGGAAGGAGTTGGAACAGGTTCATCTGATCGTCGGGGCGCCGGCGCCGTCCGCGGTGAACCCCGACCGTCACGCGGCATTTCTTCTGAACGCCGTCCTGGGGGGGAGCATGAGCTCCCGGCTGTTTCAGGAGATCCGGGAGAAAAGGGGCCTTGCCTACGATGTCGGCTCCTATCTGATGCCCTATCGGGATGCCGGCATGTTCGGCGTCTATGCGGGAACGGACGGCGCCCGGGTCCGGGAGGTTCTCGGGCTCATTCGGGAGGGGCTGGAGCAGTCCGGCGCCGAACTGCTGACGGAGAAGGAATTGCGGTCGGCCAAGGAACTGATCAAGGGGAACTTCCTCCTCGGCATGGAAAGCACGGACAACCGGATGACGGGGCTGGCCAAGAACGAGATCTATTTCGGAAGGCAGATGACGCCCGAGGAGATCATCGAGCGGATCGATGCGGTCGGGTGTGAGGAGATCCGCTCTCTGGCCGGCCGGATGTTCCGGCACGAGACCCTGACGGTCGCGGCGCTCGGTCCTGTGTCCGAAGAGGATCTGGTTGATTAACCATTCGTAAGAGGCCGGACTGATGGTAGAAGAGATCCAACTGTCCATCCGAAGGCTGCCGGGAACGGAAGATCTGCCGCTGCCCTCCTACATGACGGAGCAGGCGGCGGGAATGGATCTCTTTGCGGCGGTTGCAGAGGATGCGGCGATCCTTCCCGGGGAAAGGAAGCTGGTCCCGACGGGCGTCGCGGTGGCCCTTCCCGAGGGGTACGAGGCCGAGGTCCGACCCCGGAGCGGGCTGGCCCTGAAACACGGCGTGACGCTGGTCAACGCGCCGGGCACGATCGACGCGGATTATCGCGGCGAGGTCGGGGTGATTTTGATCAACCACGGCCGGACGCCCTTCATCGTCCGGCGGGGGGACCGTATCGCCCAGATGGTGGTGCACCGGGTCTGCCGGGTGGTCTGGACCGCCTGCGGAGAGTTTCCTCCGACGGAGAGGGGGGCCGGGGGATTCGGCCATACAAGTTGATCCGCGTCAGGGTTTATCCAAAGCGCTGCATGAAAAATCCCATATCTGTATATCGCAAGTATCCTCCATGAAGATGTTCTCGTAAAAATCGTCATTCCCGCGCAGTTGGGAATCATATCATGTAACTAATTGAAAGTAATTGATTTCCACTTTTGCGGGAATGACAATCCGGGGTGAAATCCGTCTCTTTCTGAGGCGGGACGGGGCCTTGTAAAAAAAAACATTGCAAAACCCTGTTTTTGTGTATATATTCTCGTAACATTTTTCTCGGCTTCAGTACCGGATTGCGGGGTGATGGGATGAGAGTAGGAAGATATCTCATTGTTTTTGTTTCACTTATGGGCGCCCTGATTACGTTCGGAGACCGAGGACTCGTCGACAATTACCGGATGAAGGGAAAGTTGATGGCCCTCAAGAAGATCAACCATGAGACCACCCTTGAAAACATTGCCCTGAAAAAAAATATCACCTTGCTGAGGGATGATCTCTCCTATATCGAGATGATGGCGAGAAGCGGGCTGGGCATGGTTAAAAAAGGAGATCTGGTTTACCGCTCGGTGCAATAGGACTTCCGCTTCCGCCTTGGGAGGGCGGGGTCCATAGTTTCTATCTCAAGACGGTGACCGCATGTTCGACATCCAGGGTTTGTTTTCAGGGGGGAAGCAGCTTGCCGGGCTGGACATCGGTTCCAGCTGCATCAAGCTTGCGGAGATACAGGATAACCCCAAAGGTCCCATCCTTACCCGTTTTTCCCGGATACCGCTGGCCAAAGGCGTCATCGTCGACGGCGCCGTGGTGGAGCCGGAAGCCTTGACCGCAACCATCAAAGAACTCTACCAACAGTCCGGCTGCAAGATCCGGAAGATCGTCACATCCATCTCGGGGCATTCCGTGATCGTAAAGAAGGCGACCTTCGCGCAGATGGATGAGGAGGAGCTGCGCGCCCTCATCCATGATGAAGCGGGGAAGTATCTGCCCTTTGACGACATGGCCGCGGTGGACTACGATTTTCAGATCATCGGCGAAAACCCCTATAACCCCAGTCAGATGGAAGTTCTCATCGTAGCAGCAAAAAAAGAGATCGTCGAAGGCTATACGGAGGCCATCCACGCGGCAGGTCTGATCCCGGTCATCATGGATGTCGATTCCTTTGCCCTTGAAACGATGTACGAGGAAAATTACGAGTTCGAGGAGAACGATGTGGCCGTTCTCATCAACATCGGGGCGAGCATAACCAACCTCAATGCGGTGAAGGGCGGGGTATCGATCTTCACGCGTGATTTTACCCTCGGCGGCAACTCCATCACCGAGGCCCTTGCCGCAAACCTCGGCGTCTCTTTTGAGGAGGCGGAAAAGGCGAAGATCGAAGGGACCGGGGACGACGAACAGGCCAGGGCGGCGTACCGCGAGGGACTGATTGCCTATGCCGATCCGATCTGCTCTGAGATCGAACGGTCGGTCGACTACTTCCGTTCCACGTTTGGCGCAGAAAACATCAGTAAAGTTCTGCTGTCCGGCGGTGGGTGCATGATTCCCGGCATGGCTGCCGACCTGGGGCGCCGGTTGGGGATCGAAACGGAAATGGTCAATCCGTTCCGAAAGATCCCATTTGACAAAAAAGTTCTGGCGCCGGGGGCGGCGGAGCGCATTGGTCCCATTGCCGCTGTCGGCGTGGGGCTGGCCCTGCGGAAGATAGGTGATCAATGATCAAAATCAATCTTCTCCCCTATCGTGAAAAGGCAAAAAAGGAGAATCTGCAGTACCAGATCATTATCCTCTCGGGCGCGCTGGTGCTCTTTCTTCTGATCATCCTCGCCGTACATCTCTATTTCAGCATGAGCATCAGCGGCATGGAGACGAAGATCCGGGAGGCGGATGCCAGGCTTGTCGTCTTGAACAAGAAGGTCGGCGATATCGAAGGTTTCAAGCGGGACAAAAAGGAGCTGGAACAGAAGTTGGGGGTGATCAATTCCCTGGAGAGAAACCGGCTTTTTCCCATCCGTATGCTGGATGAACTGAATCTGCTCGTTCCCTCCAAGGAGGCCTGGCTGGAAAAGATTACGCAAAAGGGGCAGGAGCTCCGCATCGAGGGGGTGGCCCGGGACAACGGCACGGTGGCCCGCTTCATGAAGAGCATGGAAAAGGCAGGATTTATCCAATCGGTCGAGTTGGTGGTCTCCAGAGAAAAAGAACTGGCCGGAGTGAAGTTGCAGCAATTCATTCTGACCTGTGTCATGAAAAAAGAGATATGACCCTATGAACATCAATGTCGATGACCTGAAGAAACTTTCCCTCAAGATGAAGGCGCTGATCGTTTTCCTGATCTGTCTCCTCTTGGGCTATTTTTATTATATGTTCTTCTTTCAGGCAATCCTTACGAAGCAAATGGCCCTCGATACCAAGCTGACGGAGATGCAGCAGCAGATTGTGGAAAAAGAGAAGGTGGTGGCGCAGCTCGACAGGTATATCCGGGAGATCAACGCCCTGAAGCAGTCCTTTACGCTCGCCTTGCTGAAACTTCCCAATGCGCGGGAGATCGCAGGGCTTCTCGCGTCGGTGGTTCTCTCAGGCGAAGAAACCGGCGTGAATTTCCTCCTGTTTGAGCCGAAACCCCCGGAAACGAAACCCCCGGAGGTGAAGAAGCCAGACGCGCCCCCGAAGCCGGTTGATGCCAAGGCCCCACCTGCAAAGCCGGCCGTACCGGAGAAGTTTTACGATGAAATCCCCATCAAGGTGCAGCTTGCCGGCAGTTTCCACAATACGGTCTCCTTCTATGCAAAGATTGCCAAACTGTCCCGGATCGTCAATGTTGAAGAGATCGTCATGGAGGCACAGGATGTGAAGGGTCGGGGGAGGATCGTCCGGACCTCCTGCACCGTAAAAACCTATATGTTTGTGGATAGAAAACAATGATGAGACGGCATTTCATATCCGTTGTGATGGGCTGCACTCTAATGATCTTTTTGATTGCCGGCGGGACAAGCGCGCCTGGACTCCGGGCTGCTGAAGGGGACACCTTGCGGCAAGGTGTCCCCACCCTTCCTCCCGCTGCACCGGCGGGCGGTTCCGGTGGACCTCTGGCAAAGCCGCTTCCCGCCGCAGCCCTGCCGCCGGCTCCGACCTACGAGTATAAAGCGGCCGGGAAACCGGATCCCTTCAAACCATTCATGGAAACGGATCTGGCTCTGAAAAAAAAGATGGAAGAAGAACCGAAGAAAGGGGCTGCTTTGAAAGAGCGTCCAGTCTCGCCGCTTCAACGGGCGGAACTCGGGCAGTTCCGCCTGCTGGGGATCGCCGGTGATGAGAAGAGACGCGCGGCGATTGTCGCGGATGGGACCACAAAAAAATTCTATCCCGTTTTTGTGGGGACTTACATCGGTCTGAACGAGGGCCGGGTTGCGGCAATCCTCCCCGACCGGCTGGTGGTGGAGGAAAGGGTCGAAACCCAGGATAAAAAGACAAAACGGATGCAAGTGAGGAAAATTACGGTATTGCTTCATCCAGAACCATAAGAGGGGAAACCATGAAACGGGCAATACGATGGGCATGGCTTGTTTTTCTCGCGGCGATCATGACGACGGTCCTCCCGCCGGCGTGGGGCGCGACCCCCGCGGCGCCGGATGCGGCTGCACAGACGGTCAACGCGGGCTACCTGGAAAACGTCACCTTTGAAAGGCTCCCGGGCAAGGAACGGGTGACCCTGGCGGTATCAAAACAGTCCGGCGTGACCGTCGAGAACCAGCCCGGCAATTCGGTGCTGGTCCGCATGGAGAACCTCTTCGTTCCCGAAGGGCTCCGGCGTCCTCTCAGCGATGCCGCGCTTGCGAATGTGGTCCGGGTGACGCCCGTCCAGAAGACCGCCGAAGGCCGATCGTGGGTCATCGCGACGATTGATCTGAAGCAGAAGGTGCCGTACAGCGTGCGGCAGGAGGGGATGAATATCCTCATCGATTTCAATGTGACCTCCGTGGCGGCGGCAGAACATGGGGACACCTTGCGGCAAGATGTCCCCGTATTGCCGCTGCCGGTCGTGCAGACCCCGGCGGCGCGGACCGCCGATAAATCGGCAGCGCCCGGGGCGGAGAACGCGAGGGAAGTTGCAGGAAACGCCGTCAAGGAGACGAAGGGCTATGATGGCCCCCGGATCCTCCTCGATGTCCAGGACGCCGATATCAAAGCAGTTTTACGACTATTGTCCGAGCAGGGCAATGTGAGTATTGTCTCCGGCGACGACGTTAAGGGGACGGTGACGCTCAAGATAAAGGATGTCTCCTGGGAGCAGGCGCTCGACACCATCCTTACGATAACCGGGCTGGGCAAAAAACAGGTCGGCAACGTGATCACCGTGATGAGCCTGGAGAAGATGAAAAAAAGTGAAGCTGACCGGGCGGCATTGGAGAAGAAAGAGGAGGCAGACCGGCTCAAGGAGCCACATATCACCAGAGTGGTTCCTATCGCTTACAACAAACCAGAAGAACTTAAGAAAAACATCGAGGAACTCCTTAAAAGCATGGACGCTCAGGACAGCAAGGACCCTAAGGACCCCAAGCAACCCACGGACAGCAAAGCCGCTTCGAGTCCGGGTTCGGTCACCGTTGATACACACACCCGTTCTCTGATTATCAAGGCCACCCGCAGGGATATGGACAGCTTGCTTCGCTTCATCGAGAGAATCGACAAACCGACCACACAGATCCTGATCAAGGCCAATATTGTGGAAACGACGAAAAGCACCGCCCGCAACCTCGGCATCCAGTGGGGCGGCATGTGGGGGCAGAAGATCGGGAGTCAAGGGTTGTATGTGACGCCCGGCGGGAGGGGAGGCTCTGCAGTTCCGCCCGGATCAGCCTTCTCCGGAGGGTATTCACCCACCTCCGGTGTGGCGGGGATCGCCGGCCAGGGCTACGGGGTCAGTTTCCCGGCGGCACCGATATTAGGCGCAGGTCCAGCTTCGCTGGGGTTTATGTTTGGGACGATCGGCGAGAATATCCTGGAGGTCCAGTTAAGCGCCATGCAGAAAGATGGCAAGTTAAACATTCTTTCCAGCCCTTCCCTTGTGACATTGGATAATCAAACGGCCTATACTGAAAATGGAGAGGATGTTCCATTTGTCACGCCGGGCACGTCAACTTCTCCAGCTACCGTCACTTGGAAGAAAGCCGTTTTGAAGCTGGAAATAAAACCCCACGTGATCGACGGGAAAAATATCAATATGACGATATTCGTTAAAAAGGATGAGCCGAATTACTCACAGTCGGTGCAGGGCAATCCCCCTATTATCGTGAAAGAGACGAAGACGGAATTGGTCGTCGCAGACGGCGAGACTATCGTGATCTCCGGGCTGACCAAGCAAAAAAAGGATGACAGTATAAGCGGGCTGCCTTGGTTAAAAGATATCCCCGTTCTCGGATGGCTCTTCAAGGGAGAGGGGAAAAGCGAATCCATGGAAGAGGTGCTGATCTTCATTACCCCCACGATCATAAAACCGCAGACGGTGGTCGGCATCCAGGAAGGGGCTTGACGATTATTTCCAACCCATTCCGGTTCAAGCCGGAGACTTGAACCCGTATGATGTATCGGGATGTTATCATTCAAGGAGACAGGCATTATGAAACATCTGGCCAGATTTTTTCTTTTGGTCTTCGCGGCGGCCATGTTTTGGGGCCTTGCGGGCTGCGCTTCGTCCAATTACCAGAAGGGGATCAGACACTATAAACCGGATGATGTCGCTGCGGCCGTGCGCGAATTGAAGCCGCTTGCCGAGCAGGGCAATGCCGAAGCCCAGTTCAACCTGGGTTCACTCTATTACCAGGGCTGGGGGGTGCCTCAGGATTACAAGGAGGCGGTCAAGTGGCTGCGCAAGGCCGCCGATCAGGGTCATGTATTCTCCCAGACCACGCTGGGAACCGTCTATGCCGAGGGCGTGCAGGGAGTGGTTGAGAAGGACTATCCCCAGGCTCTCATGTGGTTTATCTTCGCTGCGGCCAGGGGTGACATGGAGGCCCTGGAATTCAGAGACTCTCTGGCCACCCGGATGACGCCGTCGCAAATTACGGAAGCGCAAAAGCTGGCCCGGGAATTCAGGCCGCAGGATGCCCATACGAAGTCGCTCCAGGAATTTAGAGCTCTTGCCGCGCAGGGGGACGCAGCCGCCCAGTTCAAGGTCGGCTTGATCTATTACAAAGGTCAGGGAGTCCAGCCCGATTACCTGGAGGCCCTCAACTGGTTCAAAAAAGCCGCCCTGCAGGGCCATCCATTGGCCCAATATAATGTCGGTTACATGAACGAAAAAGGCGAGGGGACGCCGCAGGACTACGTGGAAGCGGCAAAACATTACCGCCAGGCGGCAGAGCGGGGGAATCAGTTGGCCCAGTACAACCTCGGCTACATGTATGAAAAGGGTCAGGGTGTGTTGCCGGACGAAGTGCAGGCCCTGATGTGGTACAATCTGGCGGCGATCCAGGGGGAAACCAAGGCCAGAGCGGCGCGGGACCGGGTCACCGTATGGATGACATCCGCGCAGATAGCCGAATCCCAGCGCCTGGCGCGCGAATTCAAGATCGTGGGAAAATGAGGTCGGCCCTATTTTATGTGCATGTGAAAGGAGAATGGGGATGTCTATAAAAGCAATGCGCTTTCCCGGGCTGATGATGCCGGTGTTGATAATTGCATTTCTT
>CAKKRN010000002.1 GCA_919902745.1 Syntrophaceae bacterium
ATATCCCGGCCGGCAACCATCGTCCGCAATATTTCGGAAACTGCATCCTTGTGTTCCGCCATCAATAGCTTGATCCGGATCTCTTTGCCGGTGAGCGCATTCCCCAAGGCGATGCCGTCGATATCGAGAAGGCAACCGAGCAGCCTGGGGGCGTGCGCCTGCAAGAGGGATTCGATATGCCTGTAAAAACGCTCGGCGCCGTCGTTGGAAAATAACAGCAGCCGGGATACCCGATCTCCATAAGTGGCGCCGCCGCGTCCCCGAACATTCGCAATCCCTTTGCTTTCGTCCGCCAGTCGGTTGAATACGGTTTCGAAGCCGTATTGAATCCGGCCCTTCAGCCTGGCCATCCGGAGCACTTTTTTCAGCGGGTCATCCATCGTGATCCTTGCGACATCGAGTGTACCGCCAGGCCAGAGCTTTACGGTACGGGCCATCAGCGCCTTGCGGATGGTCTCCGCCGTGTTATCGGCTTCCAACTGCCGGGGGAACCGGATATCCGACAGGTTCATGGGATCTGCCTCTTTTGATGGGAAACAGGTTATGCGTCCCCCGGCGGGGAAGCCCCCTCCAGCGCCGCAAGAATCTCCGACCGGATGGGACCGGCGCTCTCTGCGAGAAAGGCCGAGAGGGCCTGCTTCGCGGCAGGACCGCCGATACGGCCGAGCGCCCAGGCGGTCATCGCCTTCACCCGCTCGTCGCCCTCCCGGCGGAAGGCCTCCGTCAGATGCGGAATATACGTTTCATCCAGCGTGTTCCCCATCGCCCGGGCCGCATTCATCTTCCACCGCCACAGGTCCGCGTCGGAAATGTAGAACATGTGCGGCCAGATCTTTTCGGTGAACCAGGCCTTGTCCATGCCGAGAAGCTTTTCCAGCCGGAAGTCTTCGACCATCGCCGCCGCTTTTTCGTTCATCTTGAGCTCCCGGGCGAGCCAGTGGGCGTTGCGAGGGCAGACATTCTGGCAGCGGTCGCACCCGTAGACGCACAACCCCATCGGCTCCCGAAGCTCCGCCGGGGTCGGCTCCTTACCGAAATAGGTGAGGTAGGAGATGCAGCGACGCGGATTGATCCGGCGTGGTCCCGAAAGCGCCCCCGTCGGACAGGCGGCAATGCAGGCGTTTTTGCACCAGTCGGGGCAGCCGACCTCGATGGTCGGCTCATCCGGTTCAAATTCCCGGTCAACGACGAGGGCGATGGGAAGAACCCACGATCCGCGTGCCGCCACCTTCCGGGAATAGAAGAGGCAGTTTTTGCCGAACGTCCCCATACCGGCCCGCGCCGCCGCCATCCGGTGGGGCAGGTGGAAGGGCACCTTCGAATTGATACCATTCTCGCGGAGAAAGGCGCGGAAGGCCTTGACCCGCTTCGCCAGGCGGCCCTGGGTCATGCGGTCGTCATCGAGGTAGCAGCGTCCGAAGTGGCGCTCCAGGGAGTGAGGGAATGCCTCCCGGAAATAGGCTTCCATGATGATGATGATCGATTTCGCCTCCGGGAGGATGCTCTTCGGATCCGTCCCGGCAATCAGATCGAAGCCCGACCGGATCGCCCACGCGTAATCCTCCCGCCTCTCCTCCAGGTACGCCCGCTGGGCTTCGAAGGGCGCCGCCGTGGTGAAGCCCGTATCCTCAAAACCGCACTCCAGCGCCTTCTCGATGACCTCTCTTTTCCCGACCATCCGCGACCTCCTTTTTTGTGGTTACCATGAATGATGGACCTGCGCCGCTATATCTCACAATAATCCAGACGAAGCAAGCCGCCATGCCGATCGCGTTGCCGCCGGGATCTTTCCTGTATTGCAACTCAGGCAGAGATGTGTAGGGTGCGTCTTGACGCACCGCTCCTTTTTTTAGTGCGTTACGGCTACCGCCTAACGCACCCTGCATCTGCCTCCCCTTTGAAAGGGGAAATACCGGGGGTGGGGTAAGAAAGTTATCTGTCGGAGTCGTACCAAGGGGTCATGAAAGCCAGGCGGGGAGATCCTTCCAGCCCCCGCGCATCCGCCGGCGCATGGCCTTGCCATCCGGCTCGAAACCGTCCAGGAGCAACTTGAACTTATCGGAATGGTTCATGAATACGGTGTGACACAACTCATGCAGCAGAACGTAGCGGACGACGTCGGGGGGCAGAAACAGCAGATGGCAATTGAGGCTGATCGTCTTCCGGGTGGAACAGCTCCCCCAGCGGGTCTTCTGACTCCGGATGGTCACCCGGTCATACCGGAAACCGTGCTCTTCGGCGAGGCGCGCCAGGAGTGGCGTGAGTTCTTCCGCAGCCCGGCGGCGGAGCCACCGTTTCAAGACGCTGCGGCAGGCGGCATGGTCGCCCACCGCACCGCTCACGACAAGCTCCCCAGGCCCGAAGGCCTCCACCTCCACGGCATGCTGCGCCCCCGTCGGCCGATAGGCGATATGCCAGATTTCTCCGAGGGCGGGCAGGTCGATCGTTTCGGGCAGGATATCGGGCGGTTTTTCGGCGGCGGACCGGGCCGCCTCGGAAAACCGCCGCAAATGTTTCTCAATCCACCCCTTCCGGGCTTCGACGATGGCGGGGATCCGCCGGGCATCGAAGCCCCTGGGAATGACGACCGTCAATCCGTCGCGGGCGGAAAGATTCAGGCGGACCTTCCTGCTCTGCGGAGAGATCCGAACCCGGTAATCCACTGCGGTTTCACCTCGTTTTGGATGAACTTCTAAACGCAGAGAACCCCTCCAGCGATCGCGTACCGCTCCGGCGTCCCGCAGGTCGCGGCGCCCCATGTACGGAACCACCACCTCTTTTCACCGGGGCATATCCGGAAAGCCTGGCCGGTCTTCTCTGTCCGACGGAATGGCGGGGACGGTCGGCGGCATCACTGCTGCCCGCCGGCGCCGGCACATTGTAATCGAAATCCGTTAGCGTGCGCCGCTCGATTCTTTCCCCGAGGACATGCTCGATGTCCCCCACAAAGGCCCTGTCCTGGGGCGTCACAAAGGTAAAGGCGTCGCCCGTCTTCGCGGCGCGGCCCGTACGGCCGATCCGGTGCGTATAGGCGTCGACGGTGTCGGGCATGTCGTAGTTGATCACATGGGATATCCCGGAGACGTCGATCCCCCGGGCGGCGATGTCGGTGGCGACCAGGATCTGATATTTACCTTCACGGAAACCGCTGAGCGCATCCTGGCGCCGATTCTGCGAGAGGTTGCCCTGCAGCGACGCGACCGGAAAACCGGCCCGTTTCATCTGCTCGGCGACGCGCGTCGTGCGGTGCTTCGTGCGTGCGAAGACCAGCACCGATTCCGTGTCCGTCCGCTCGATCAGCTTCATCAGCAGGGCCGTCTTGAGGTGCGGCTCCACCGGATAGAGGGCATGGGAAACCGTGGATACGGGCGCCCCGGTACCGATTCGGACCGTGACGGGGTCGTGCAGAATATCCTTCGCAAGCTTCCGGATGTCTTCCGGCATGGTGGCGGAGAAGAGCAGCGTCTGCCGCTTGGTCGGCAGGCGTTTCAAGATTTTCCGGATGTCCGGCAGAAATCCCATGTCAAACATGCGGTCCGCCTCGTCCAGGACCAGAACCTCGACACGGGAGAGGTCAATTTCACGCTGGTCCGCGAGGTCGAGCAGACGTCCCGGGCAGGCCACGGCGATTTCGGCCCCCTGGCTGAGCGCCCGGATCTGGGGGTTCTTGTTCACCCCGCCGTAAACGGTGACGCTTTTTAGTTTCGTCGCCCGTCCGAGCCCGCCGATGGCCTCGTGGATCTGTTCCGCCAGCTCCCGCGTCGGGGCGACGATCAGCGCGCGGAGTGTTTTACGCGGGCCGCTCATCAGCCGCTGTAAAATGGGAAGCGCAAACGCGGCGGTTTTCCCCGTGCCGGTCTGGGCCATCCCCATGACGTCTTTGCCCTGGAGAATGGCGGGAATGGATTGAAGTTGAATCGGCGTCGGCGCCGTGTAACCCAGGGCTTCGATGCCCTTTTCGATCTGCGTGTGTAGATTAAACTGTCTGAAACTCATTCAATTTCCTTCTCAATGTCGTCTTTCTTCTGTTGTTGCCGTTTGGCCATTTTCTCGCTCGCCTTTTTGATGCGCTCGAGCTCCTTTTGCCGCTTGATGAACTTGTCCTGGCCTTGTCTTGCCATATTACATATTCCTCCTGTCTTCTTCCAGTCTTACCATCCCCCCAAGGCCGTCTATTCTTCAGGCGCAAAAAAACCCAGAAGCCTTTTATTACAGGCTCTGGGGTGGGGGAAACAGCCAAAACCAAATCTGAAAGCATGGCCTGTATAAACCCTCCCGCCGCCGATGTCAAGGATTAGTTTTCCGCAATGCTTTCCATTTGACAAGCAAAATGGGTTCTGTCAAGGTGATTTCCAATGAATGCCTCATCTCCAATCGGGATTTTTGATTCCGGAGTCGGCGGACTGTCGATCCTTCGCGAGATCCGGAGGGCTTTCGCGAGTGAAGATCTTCTTTACGTCGCCGATTCGGCCTTCGTGCCGTACGGAGACAAATCCCCGCAGTTTGTCGAAGCAAGATCGGTTGCCATCACCGAATTCCTGGTGGATCGGAATGCGAAGGCGATCGTCGTTGCGTGCAATACCGCGACAGGCGCCGCGATAACAACCTTACGGTCAAGATTTTCCGTGCCGATCGTTGGAATCGAGCCTGCCGTCAAACCGGCGGTGGGGAAGACGGCGTCCGGGGTTGTCGCCGTGCTGGCGACCAGCGGAACCCTTTCCAGCGACAAATTTGCGAAGTTGCTGGCCCGGTTTGGCGGCGTCGTCGATATCCTGATCCAGCCCTGCGCCGGACTGGTCGAGCAGGTTGAAACGGGTGAACTGCATGGCGAGAAAGCGCGAGACTTGACTGCGAAGTACGTCTTGCCGCTGCTGGAACGGGGCGCGGACACAATTATTCTGGGGTGCACGCACTACTCGTTCCTTGCGCCGCTCATCCGGGAGATCGCCGGACCCCAAATCTCGATCGTCGATCCGAACGCGGCGATCGCTCACGAGCTGCGGCGCCGGCTGGAAAGCAATGACCTGTTGTCGCCCGATCCCCGTTCAGGCACGGAACAATTCTGGACAAGCGGTGCTCCGAATGACGTGAAACCGGTCGTCTCCCAGTTGTGGAATGCGGATGTTCAGGTGCGGCGCCTGCCGAAACGCTATTGCCGCTCCAC
>CAKKRN010000003.1 GCA_919902745.1 Syntrophaceae bacterium
AGGTCCCATGAGGTGTCGTAATTTTCTGTCATGATATTTCTCGATGATGTTTGTTAGCGGCGCGATCTCTTAACGCTCCAGGTAAACGGCGCCAATATCGAAAGCCTCCTCCGGAGTGCCGAACCAATCGCCGGTGGAGAAAAAACATGGTTCATATCTTTCGTTGCTGTACGTGTAAAATGCCATGCTCCATCGGTTGATGTCGAAATGCCGGATTCTGCATAGATGGGTGGGAGTGTTTCTGAGACGCTCAATATATTCCTCACGGGTTTCATTCATCCATTCAGGTGGATCGCCTTCTGGAACATAGGGCTCCTTGTATGCGTCGATGTAACAAAGGGCGCCTCTGAATTTGACATCCAGACGGGTGAACTTACCCGCGTAATTCTTTTCTGCATGTTCCGTGATGCGTTTTCTGATCTTGGCTTGGATATCAGGTGTGATCTTTTTCCCTCCTGAATGAGGGTTGAATCCCCAGACTTTTCCTCTCATGGCGATCCCCTCCTTGTTCCATTTTTCCAGATCGTTCGGCGTTATCTTATCTTTGGGTATTTCTGCTCCATCCCGGCCTTCCCGGAGGGGGAGGGGCGATGATTCTCCGCAAAGGCACTCTCCGGTTTGCTCCGGGTCGCGGGGAGGGGTGGCGAGGGCTTGGACAGGCGTCTGGTCGGACCGGTCGCGGCGGAAGTACGGCCTAACGGCCGATCTTTGCCAGGATTTCCAGGGCGAATGTCTTCCCGTCGGCGAGATCCGATTCAGTGGGATGTCCGCACGCCCCCTGCGCCTCTTCCGCCCAGGCCCGGTGTTCCGATTGTTTGATCAGCGCCTCAATTATCTTCACATCCACTTTACCCCGGACCCCGAACGTGCCGAGGATCTTTGCCCGGGTGGAAATGCCGATCGCGTGTTCCAGCGCCTGCTTGGGAAGTTGGCCGCCCCGGAGCGAACCATGTGTGCAGAAGAGGGCGATGTTCTGTCCCTCGGGCAGGTTTTTGAAAAAGGGAAGGGCCTTGGCGGGCACGCTGTGGGCGTGGACGGGGAATCCCACAAAGATGACGTCGAAGCCCTCGACGCTATTGACCTCCTGGATGGGGTGGAGCTCTTTTTCCACATGAATCGCTTCGTAGATGGAGCGCGCGAGCTTCTCGGTGTTGCCGGTCTGGGAGTAGTAGGTAACCAGAACCTTCATTGCGTTCCTGCCTCCTCTAAGAGATTTGCAAGACCCTTAACGGAATTTTCGGCGAAATGCAAGCGGCAAACGCCCCCCGGATCTTCCCGTCAATTATTATTTGTTATCGTTTTCACGCCTGTATTCCAGCTTTTCGTAGGTATCGAGCTCGGGCGTCTGGATCATTACGGTCCCATCCTCCTCGAAACGGAGAAATGTCCTTGCCTTGAGGAGGGAGTACCAGAAACCGATCTTTTTGCCCCCCGTATCGAGAAGTTCGAATTCATGAGGAAACTGACTAAACTCGGATGCCTTTGTCTTCATAAAGCCGACGATCTCCCGAAGTTTCCCGGGGGTCATGGCGACCTCTTTCCAGAGGGTTTCCGGGTCGAGACGGTAGTCCCGGTGCAGTCCGATGAGGGCGTTGGGATAGAGGTCCGACCCGCTGGTGTAGTAGCGGAGTTCGGGGTGAAACACGCCGCTTTCCAGATCCTTGGTCTCCCCGCCGGCAGGGAGGATCTGGCCGTAGTTCCGGAAGAGGGAACCGGAACAGGACAGAACGCCCAGACACAGGAGCAGCAGCACACACAAGCCAACATTTTTTACGGATCTCATCTTTCGTTCCTCCCTGACGGTTCGGAGGTCGGCTGAAATTCAGATGGCCTTTCTTTTTTACTGGAATCAACTATTTCGGCATCTGGCTGGTTATCGTTCGGCCGGCGATGATCGGCCTCGTCACGCATCCGTGTTCCGGGGACACGTTCCGATCCCTCCGGGCTTCCGGAACATGTCCCCGATTCCTCCGGATCAGCTCAATTTCTCAATCTCCAATTTCTGCTCCAAGACTTCGTTGGCCTTCCGGAGCCGCTCCTCCGGCGCGCAGACGGCTACAACCGCCGCCTCTGCCGCCGCCGGGAAGTAGAGTCGGGCGGCATCCTGAAGTTGTTCCGTTGTGATGGTGAGCACCTCTTCCCTGAAACGACGACGCATCGGATCCGTCATCCCGGAAAACTCCCGGATCAGGGCGGTGTAACCCCTTCCGGCCGGGTCCAATGGTTTGTCGAGGGCGCCGATCGTGCCGATTACGGCCTTCTCCAATTCTTCCTGAAGGACCGGGTTGTTACAGACAAAATCAACCGCATGCCTATAGATGTCCAGTGTTTCAATCAGATGCGGATCCCGATAGGAGAGGAAGGCAAAGAGACCGCTGACCGGTTCGTAGCGGCAGGAACCCCCATAGGCCCCCCCTTGAACCCGGATATGGCGGTAGAGATAGCCGTTGGAGAGCTGTCTCGCCAGAACGAAGAGAGGCGCCGAAAGCGGATCGGCATAGGGCGGCGCCGCAAGGACTTTGGCAACATAACAGACCTGGGCCGGGATCGCGATCCCGATGTGGACGGGTCGGCGATTCCGCATCTCCGTGTTCGTCGGCGGGTTTCCCGCCGGCAGGGCCGCCACCAGCCCATCGGACGCAGCGGTGAGGCTTTGCAGTCCGACCGAGTCGGCCGTCATGTTCATGAGCAGGCGGTTCCGGACAAAGACGATCTTGCGGAGGCGCGCCAGCTTTTCCCGGATCTCCTCCCGAAGATCCTTCAGATGGTCGGCCGTGCCGGCGATGAGGCGAAGCTGGGTTCTCCCATGCCACTGTTCGGTCCGCCAGGCCGGGAGGGAAAGGGTCGCCGCCGCGGCCATCTGGGCGAAGATATGACCCGACGGGATCACCGAGGCGTGGAGCCCGTTCTTTTTTTCGAGGATCAGCTCCCGCATCCGGGCGTCATCGTTCAGATCCCCCTCCGTCAGAATGTCCCGGATGATTCCGACCGCCTCATCGGTGTTCCGATGGAGGGCCTTGACGGAAAAAACCATCTTCTGCCAGTTTCCGCTGCCGTCGGCGGTTGCGCCGGCGGCGAGATTGACGCCGAGGCCGCCGGTCCGCAGGGAAATCCGCTTTGCCATCGCCTCGTAGGAGAGCCCCGCCGCCCCCATCTGGGTCGTGAGTTTTCCCAGAAGCGGCAGATAGGGCTGCAGCTCCTCGGGGATGTCGGAGACGTCGAAGGCCAGATCGAGATAGGCGATGCCGTTCGTGAAAAGGTCATGGCGAAGGACCGGGACGCCGCCCGAAGCCGCCCTCTCTGTTGGAATCGTTTCGATCTCGCGGGAGATATCGTCGATCTTCAGCTTCGGCAGGGTCGCAGCCGCCTCCGGCGGGTCCGGTTCCGTCTGAAACCGTTTCAACAGCAGGGTTTCCTGACGGATCTGCTCCTTTTCCTCCTCACCGAGGGAGGCCGCGACACGGGCCATCCGCTCCCGGGCCTTCTGCTCCCGCTCTTCCAGGAAGGTCCGGCTTGGTTCCATGACGGAGAGGAGACGGTGCGGATTGTCGAGGAACCACTGCCGAACAACCCCTTGGAAGAGGCCGGGTTTCTTCTCCCACTCTTGGCGGATGTCGCGGATGATTTGCGGGAAATTCATGTCCGTCAGGGGGTCCCCGTCATAGAGCCAGGTGTGATAGGCCCGTCCCATCAGGACGATCCCATAGGGATAGTTGCCGCGGACCATCTCCCGTCCGTGGAATTCCACCTGGTGGAGGGTGCCCTCGATCAGCTCCCGGTCGAAACCGTTTTCCGCCACATCCCGCAGCGAATCCAGAATCAGCGCCTCGATCCGCGGAGCCTTGTCCGGATCCGTTCCGCGCAGGCCGACGGCGAAGGCGATTTGCTTCAGATCTCTCTCCATGCCGGTGACCGGCGAAAGGTCTTCTCCGAGACCCGAATCGATCAGGGCCTTCCGGAGGGGGGACGCGGCGCTGCCGACGAGCAGATCGGCGACGATGGCAAGCATCATCGCCGTCGCGCCGGCGGTGTTTTCCGCCGTCATCCAGGCCAGGTTTACCGTCGTTTTTCCCTCTGATTTTTCCTCCCGGTCGATCGGAAAGCAGTCGTGAACGGCCCGGGGATCTTTCCAGCGGGGCTGGATCGGAATGGAGGAGTCCAGTGCAACGCGATCGAAACCGGCGAGTATCTCCGCGAGAAAGAGCAGGTGCTCCTCCGTCGGGATGTTCCCGGAGAGGAAAAAACGGGCGTTCGTCGGCGAGTAGAAGGTTCGGTGGAATTTCCGGAACTCTTCGTAAGTCAGGTCGGGAATCCTCTCGGGATCGCCCCCCGAGTCGCAGGCGTAAGGGGTTCCCGGATAGAGGTTTTCCTGGATAGCCTTGTACATCAGGGCCTCCGGGGAGGAGTAGGCCCCCTTCATCTCGTTGTAGACGATCCCGGAGATGGTCAGATCGCCATTCTCGGCGAACTCCAGATGGTGGCCTTCCTGGAGAAAGGTCTCCCGCAGCAGGCGCGGCCGGAGGACGAGATCGGCATAGACCCGGGCGAGGTTGAAGAAGTCGCGTTTCTCTTGGCTTGCGACGGGGTAGATCGTCTTGTCGGGGTAGGTGAATGCGTTGATGAAGGTCTGGAGTGTTCCCCGGAGGAGCTCGTTGAAGACGTCCTTGAGCGGGTAGCGCTCGGAGCCGGCGAGGACGGAATGTTCGAGGATATGGGGGACGCCAGTCGAATCCCTGGGCGGCGTCCGGAAGCCGATGGAGAAGAGGTTTTCCCGGTCGTCGCAGTGGAGGTGAAGAATCTTCGCCCCCGTCCTTTCATGTTCGATCTCATAGGCGGTGACGCGGATCTCCGGGATCTGTTCCACCCG
>CAKKRN010000004.1 GCA_919902745.1 Syntrophaceae bacterium
TCTTAGCCACAATTTGTAATTTCGTGAAATCGGGTGTATAATTATTTTTGACTCAAGAAAGGAGGAACATCATGAAGGTTTTCATCGTATATTATTCCATGTATGGCCATATCCACCGGATGGCGGAAGCGGTTCGGGAAGGCGCCGGGGAAGTCGGCGGGGCCGATGTTCATCTATACCGCGTGCCGGAAACCCTCCCGGAAGAGGTCCTGAAAAAAATGGGCGCCCTGGAGTCCCAGCAGGCCATGGCCCATGTGCCGGTCTGCAACGTGGAGGAGCTGCCCCAGGCGGATGCCATTATCTTCGGCACGCCCACGCGGTTCGGAAACATGTGCGGTCAAATGCGCCAGTTTCTCGATGCGACCGGAGGACTCTGGGGCCAGGGGGCTCTTGTCGGAAAGGTGGGCAGCGTCTTTGTCAGCAGCGCAACCCAGCACGGCGGCCAGGAATCGACCATCCTCGGTTTTCATGTCACCCTGCTGCACCACGGAATGGTCGTGGTCGGTCTGCCCTATGCTTTCGCGGGGCAGATGCGCATCGACGAGCTGACCGGCGGATCTCCCTATGGGGCGTCCACCATTGTGGGGGGTGAAGGCGAACGCATGCCGTCGGAGAATGAACTGGCCGCGGCCCGCTTTCAGGGAAGGCATGTGGCCGGGATTGCGTCCAAATTGTCCCGGAAACCATAAAAACGCAGACCCTCCGGGAGCCAAGAGATGTCGATGATGATCCTTGAAAAAGGAAAGTCAAAGTTCTGTAAGGCGCCGGCGTCGGCCCGCGGTGATCAGAGGAGGAGATCGGATGAACACGAAGGATAAATGCGATCGGGTCGATCAGCAACAGGATCTTGAGAAAATACTGGCGGCCAAGGGCCGGGTGATCGCCCTCTGGTATGCTTCCTGGTGCCCTTTTTGTAAAAAGTTTTTGCCCATATTCGAGAAGCACGCCGAGGGGGAAGGGCGGAATTTTCTGCTGGTCCGCGATGATCAGGATAGCATGGGGGGGCAATATGCGGTGGAGGTGTTTCCAACCGTGCTTTTCTTTGAAAACGGAGCGGTTTCAAAACGGCTGGACGGCGTCCCGGGAGTGGGGCTCACCGAAGAACAACTGGTGGACTTCATTGCCGCATGCCCGTAACCGGAGCATCGCGTTGAGTCCGGAGGAGCAGATTTCGATCATCCGCAGGCCCGACAAGGGTTCCGGGTAAAGATGGATAGAGGAAGTTAAGTCTGATATGGCAACGCAACGCAAACAGCCGGTGCAAACGAAACAGGGGCCGAGACCCGCGACGAATGAAACGGCGGCCCGTCTATTTCTGACCGGCTTCGTCTGCCTCTGCATCGGGCTGGGAATCGGCTATCTCATCGGCAAACAATCCGCGGAGGTAAGCGCCCCCGTCGCATCGATGCCGTTCCAAGGGCAAACGTCTCCCCCGTCCCAGGGTCAGCCGCCGATACAGAATCCTGCCATCGCCGCTCAAAACGAGGCCAGCCTCAGGGCGCTGTTGATGGCCAACCCGAAAAATCTCAACGCGCTCATCCAACTCGGCAATCTTTATTACGATCAGGGACAGCACCTGCAGGCGGTTGAGTGGTACGGCAAGGCGCTGGACATCGATCCCCGGAATCCCAATGTGCGCACGGATCGGGGTACCAGCTATTGGAATCTCAATCGGCCCGACGAGGCCATCGCCGAGTTCCAGAAGTCTCTCCAGGTTGATCCGGGCCACGCACAGACCCTCTACAACCTGGGGTTGGTTTACCTGCAGGGCAAGAACAATATCGCCGAAGCGAAGAAGGCATGGCAAAAGCTGCTGGCGGTCAATCCGAATTATCCCAACCGTACCGATATCGAGCGGCAATTGGCCTCAATGGCGGCGCCCCCTCCGGCTGGAGTTCCGGCCGCGCAGAAAAACACGGCCTCGCCCGGCCGAAAAAAATGATCCGTTCGGATCACCGGCAGGATCGAATGCGGGCACGGCTCCGGATTTGGCCCGCCCGCCTGATCCTGGGGAAGAGCCTCCGCATTGAGAATGGCCGGCAGGAAGCGCCCTGTTCGTGGGACTGTTTCGTCGTCTTTGAAAGGGCCTCCCCGAAGTTACCCGGTTCGCGCGGGGAGGGGGATCTTCGCCTCGCAGGGGACGCCGACTTGGCAGAGACCGCAGCCTGAGGTATCAAAACCAAACCGGGACTTGATCGATTTTGACGATACTTCGTTGATGTAGGTATGACATTTTTCCTTGTCATGCCCCTCCCGGGTGATGGCGCCCGCCGGGCAGCGGTCGATGCATTTGCCGCAGCTCCCGTTGAAGTAGAAGAGGCAGTAGGCGTGGTGGTCGGTGTAGGGCCGCTCCGACGGGGGGACGACGATCCTGGCCACAACGGAGCCGCAGCGCATCGCCTTTCCCTTGGGGGTGATCAGGCCGTCGCACAGACCGAAGGTGCCAAGGCCGGAGGCGAACGCCGCATGCCTCTCCGACCAGGAAGAGGCGAAACCGTAGCGGGCGGATTTTTCCCATTTCCAGGCGGGCGCGTTCATGGGCGCCACGGCCTCGGTACCGGCCTCGCGAAGGACCCCCACCAGATGGTCGCGCAGCTTGATGTTGAACTCCTCCCCATATTTGCGGGATCTTGCCCATCTCTCTGCGGAAACGGCCTTTTCCCGGCGGTTGTCACGCCGGGTCTGTTTCGTCTGCGGCAGGATCCAGGAGATCACGGTCAATTCGCCGGGCGCGACCCGCAGCCCGGGAAACGTCGCGGCGAAGATCTCCTGCGGGGTCCAATAGAACGGGCCGATATCGTCCTTGAACCCCTGATACAGCGGGTCGTCGCCGCGGGAGAAGCCGATGAGCGGCTCCGCCCACGCCGGTTCATGGACGCCTTCGAACTGAAGGCTGTTCTCCGCGGAGGCCGTGTATCGGATGATGCAATCCCGGATCCACGCCGCGTCGTTCTTCCCCCTCGCCGTCTCCCCCATGGTTCACCTCTCCGATCGTCCGGGGACGCCCCCGTTGATAAACACCCGTTTCCCGACCGCCCTAAAACAAAAAGCGGTACGGCCGGGAGCGATTACGCGGGCGATCATATCCCTAAACGGCGATGTTTGCCACCGGAAAATTCGGGACGGATAGTGATGGGCTGACCCCTACCCGCAGCAGCCCTTCTCATTCGCGGCGGGCGGCGAACAGTCGGGTGAAGTAGTACAGCAACAAGCGGCATCCGTCTTGCCCAGCATGGCGTTGATCACCGCCGCCGCGCAGCCGACGCCGGCCTGCACGGAAATCGCCTCGAACGGACAGTTCCGGCTGCAGGCGCCGCACTCCATGCACGCGTCCCGATCCCGGATCTCGGCATTCCTCGTGTTCATTTTAAACACCTCGTGGGGACAGACCTCCAGGCACATCCCGCAGCCGGTGCATTTCTCCTGATCGAGTTTCAGAGTGACCACATCTTTCAGGTAAGTCAGTTGTCTCATCGTAAGACTCCTATGCTATCAAACGTGACGCAACCCATATAATCAGGCCGCTCAATCCCATTCCGATCTCCGTGGGGAGCGCCCACCGCATCTCCTTGTTCACCCCGGAAAGGGATGTATAGGTGGATGCCCCGGTAAAATTCATCGCCAGAAAGGCCGTTACGGCCGGGATGATCAGCAGCCACGCCAGAATGCCGAGCCGCCCCGCCCACATCGACGGATCGTACCCCTGCAGGGTAAGCATAATGACCGCCACGACCGCACCGAGCACCAATCCCTTCGCCGAGAATGCCCGTCCGGGGAGATACGGTAAAAGAAGGGGATGGATCACCGCCCCCCCCACGATCGCACTCAGAAACGCCAAGACGGCAAAGGAGCCGTCATGAAGGGCGTTCGCCCAGAAACCGGCAGGACCGCCGATGCCGCCGAGGAGGAACAGGAGAGGCGCGATGATCAATGTCGGTTTTATGGTTTCAACCAGCTCGATCGGGATCAGGACGGCCCTCTCCTTGAGTGGGAAGGTCTTGAGGCGCATTGTGCTTGTGGCCTTGAAACCGGCATCGATATAGGCCGGCAGGTCCTCGGCCTTGATCGGACCGTAACGGACGCCGAATCCGGAGAGTTTCTTGACAGTGTGGGCGGCTACGCCCGGCGCCCCCAACTGGGGCAGGATCAACGACCGGTGGCCGACGACCTCTTTCAGGCCGCTCGCTTCGATCCTTCCGACCAGTTCCTCCGTCCCGAAGGTCCCCTTTCCGGCGGCGCACCAGACGTTGATCCCCTTCGTATCGAGCGCCAGGATCCAGAGATCCCGGCCGGGCAGGGCGCTCCGCAGCTCGTCGAAGCTCATCTTGTAATTGGCGCTCACCAGGACGGGCGACTCCCGATGCGGATTCCCCAGGGCGTACAGACCCGGATCGATGGCGTAATCCATCCGTCCGACCCCCCAGCGGGCCTTGACGGCCCCCCAGCGATCCCGCCATTGCAGCTCCGAGGATACCCGCGGAACGCTCCCGGCCGGCGTCGAAACGGACCCGATCACGAAACCCTGGTCGAGGCGCGGAAGGCTCGTCCGCGTTTCACCGGCGCCGCTTGCACAGCAGGCGGAACCGGTATAGGACGGCAGAACGATGGTCTCTTTCTGTTGACAACAAGAGGGCTGACTCGATTGTTTCATAACCCATCCTCCGTAATTATTCACAGCACCGACACGCGACGGCGGCCCTTCTCATGGCCTCCGTAAACACCCTGACCGATTCCAAGACCCCCTTCCTCTGCTCTTCCGGGATCTGCCGGGTGATGTTTTGGAAAAAACCCCCCAGGCACAGCCAGACCCTCCGGTGGGTCTCCCTCCCCTCTTCCGTCAAGGTGAGTCTCGCCGCCCGGGAATCATGCGCTGCCCTGGAGCGTTTCAAGAGGCCCTTCCGGATCAGCGGATTCACCAGGCGGGTAGTCGTACTCTTCTCCACGGAAAGGATCCCGTGAAGCTCCGCCAGACCCAATTCCCCCTTTTTCGCGACGGCGTCCAGGATTATAAACTGATGGAACGTGACGTCCTGGCAAATGGCCTCATCCCGGCTGCAGCACCGGATCTCCCGGGCGAGGCTCATGATGACTTCCATGATTTCCCGGCAGTTCTTATCGAGATTCGTTGACATGGTTGTGTTATACAACTATATGGGCTGACCTGTCAAGAAAAAAATGGAGGGCCGGTAAATTATTTTTGACGCATCTCCACACCACCAGTTCATACGATCTCCTTTCCCTGATTATCCCATC
>CAKKRN010000005.1 GCA_919902745.1 Syntrophaceae bacterium
CAATGATTAGATTGATCCGCATAACACCCGGATTTTTGATTTCCTGTCCGCATAACACGCCATTGATGCGATTGCCAAAGACACGTAATAGCCCTTATATTCATTCTGTTACGCCCTGTACGCGGTTTATCACGGCATCTTATGCGGATCGGCATAAGACCCTCAGCGACCTCCTAATGAGCAATTAAAAACCCCGCTTTTTTTAAGAAACGGGGTATTTTTTAGCCGGTCCATATTTCCATCCAGCATTGTTATACGGGCTATAACTTATTCAACGGACTTTTATGTTCTGCGTTTCACTATCACGATTTTCGTTTGAAATCTACATGATCAAGAAAAATATCAACTTATTTCTTTCAGGAAGGATGATGGCCCCCTCAGAAGCAGAAAATCAGCCGTCCTGAGCTTGCATCTTTCATCCCGAAGTCGCATCCAAGGTCCACCTTTCCATCCTATGGTTGGGTGTCCACTAAAATTACGCTACGCTTGACTTCAGCTTGCTATACGCATCAACCGGGTGAGCCCTTTATTTGTATGCCGAACCTCTCCATTCGATGGTCTTGATCCACACAATCTCTTGCGCATCGTCGATCTCGTAAAGGATGCGTAGATCGCCCATGCGGAAACGATGCATGTGCTTGAGGTCGCCCTTCAACTTCTTGATATGTCCGTCCAAGTGGGGATTCCGGGCAATTACATCAATGGCGTCCGCTACTCTTTCCTTCAAGGCGTTATCGGCCTTCCGGTAGAATTTGACGGCGTTCCGATGAAGAATGATCCTATGCATTTCTCAGATCATCCCAAGCGACAAAGGCGCCTTTTTTGCCGGCTGTCCTGTCCAGATCCGCCTGCCGGATCTGCCCCATCAGCTTGCTGTCCGCCATGATCTCGAAGGTCTCCCGCCAAACCTCCATATCTTCGGCGATAGCTTCATGGATGACGCCCTTAAGCTCATCTACCGTCATATCCGTTATCTTACGTTTTACGGCTCTCATAACCTCTCCCTCATGTGGAAATCCTCTGATTATTTTGAAAAAGCCTAAGGAAAATAATTACGTCTGTCAAGAGAAATCACCTTGACACCCGCTTCAATGAGGCCGCCATTTGAGTTGAAATGATCGAGCCTTTCTGTTAATCTCGCCCCATGCAAGGAGAAAATCAATGCAGCACGTAAAAGAAGAAATGCGTCACATTCTTGAGCAGCTTCCGGACAATGCCACTTGGGACGATGTCCAATACCACATCTACGTCCGCCAGAAAATCGACCGCGGCTTAGATGACGTAGCCCAAGGTCGGTTGCTCACGGAGGAGGATTTCGACCGGAGGATGCGCCGGTGGCTCGAACCGTAAGATGGACCGAGGCCGCAACGTCGGACTTGGCGGCAGCAGCCGAATTCATTGCGCGTGATTCTGCCTATTACGCATCCGCCCTCGTGAGAGAAGCGCGGACCGCGGCGCTTTCTCTTAGCTATTTTGCCGACCGCGGACGCCGGGTTCCGGAAGGAAATGATCCTGCTATCCGCGAACTCTTCCTGAAAAACTATCGCCTCATCTACCAAGTCACTCCCCATGCCGTTTTCATTCTCGCCTTTATCCATGGCGCCCGTGACCTAGCCGGTCTCTGGAAACAAGAAGGCAAACCGTATTAAATGTTTCCATTTGGATGAACCTCCCGAAGCAAGCTTCGGGAAATTTACCCGGAGAACTTAAAAGGTGCCGGGGTATTTGCCGCCGTCGATCAGCAGGTTCTGGCCGGTGATGAAACCGGCCTGGACGCTGCAAAGATAGGCGCAGTATTCGCCCAACTCGGCCGGATCGCCGAATCGGCCCGCGGCGACCTGGCCGATCCGGATGGCCCGCATCTCTTCATACGATCGGTTCTGGACCTTGGCGAGCGCCTGCGTATTGGATTTGTGGCGCTCGGTATCGAAATCGCCGGGCAGCAGGTTGTTGACGGTTACGTTGTGTTTGGCGACCTCGCGGGCAACCCCGGCGACGAAGCCGGTCAGGCCGGACCGGGCGCCGTTCGAAAGCCCGAGGATGCTGATCGGGGCCTTCACCGCACTCGATGTGATGTTCACGATGCGCCCGAACTTGCGGGCGATCATGCCGTCCACCGTGTCCTTGATCATGAATATGGCCCCCAGCATGTTGCCGTTGAGCGCCGCGATCCAGGCGGCGCGATCCCAGTCGCGGAAGTTGCCGCTGGGCGGTCCGCCCGAGTTGTTCACCACGATATCGGGCGCCGGACAGGCTCTCAGCACCTCGGCCCGCCCCTCATCGGTGTTAATGTCGACTGCCACGGGCTTCACGTTGGCGCCGGTGGCGGCTCGGATTTCCTCCGCCGCGGCCTCGATGTTGGCAAGCGTACGGGCGACGATGGTCACGTCCACCCCCTCGCGGGCCAACGACATCGCGCATGCCTTGCCCAATCCGGCGCTCGCACCCCCGACGATGGCTTTTCTTCCTGCAATTCCAAAATCCATGTTTCTTCCTCCCTTTCCGTAATGCCTGCCAGGCATTTGTATACTCCTCGCCTTCCAGTCTTCTGATCGCTTCCCGGACAGGGGTCTCGCTCAG
>CAKKRN010000006.1 GCA_919902745.1 Syntrophaceae bacterium
TGTTGACCATGACCGGCTGTGCTTCCATTAACTATAATGAAATAGCGCCCAATGCCGGCGCCTTTAAACCGAAAGTCGCCGTTGTGCTCCCGGCCATTAAAATGCCGGAAGGTGTCGAGCAGGAAGTCGACAAAGTTGTGAAGGCGATTTACGATGCCGCCGTTGCGACGAAGCGGTTCGACCGGGTCATGGACCCCATGGATGCAAGATTCCAGATGTTCAATAATCGCGAGCTGCAGGACGCCGTCATGAGCTATACAACAAAATTGAGATCTCTTGGGGTTTCCGACAAGGACAGTTGCCGGAAGATCGGAGAAATCTATCAGGTGGACACCATTATCGTTGGTGATGTGGGTAAATGGGGCCATGTAAAATATGCCGATGAAAAGGCCGGAGAAGTTGGGATGGCGATAAAAATGGTTGATGCGGCAACAGGTTCCGTTTACTGGAAGGCATCCCATACCGCGAAGAAAACATACTCCCTGTTCAAGCCGGATCTCGTGGATATGGCCGCCGATCTGGCAAAAAAGATTTTCGACTATATGCCAAAATCCAAATAACAAAAAGACGGTGGAGATCGTAAATGAACCAGAGCCCCGGATGCCCTATCCGGGGCTTACGACATCCTGCTCCTCCCTTCCGTCCACCAGCACCTTGAGCCGGCCGCTTTCCATGACGTAGATCCAGCCGTGGATGCGGGGCAGACGGCCCTTGCGGTGCATGTTCTTGATGAGGGAAAGATTCTTCAGGTGTTTGATCTGCAGCCGGACGTTTTCCTCGGACAGCAGGTCGAGACGTTGCGCGCGGTTCAGCGACTGCTCGCGGGCCAGCCGGTCCACCTTCTCTTTGGCCCCGCCGGAGATCAGCAGCCAGTCGGCGATGTAGTTCTCCTCAACCCCTTCGTCCAGAGCCTGGATGCCGCCGCAGTTGTAATGACCGCAGATGACGATGTCGGGAATTTTCAGGTGCGTTACGGCGTACTCCACGACGGCGGCGATGTTCACGTCGTTGAAGGCGACGATGTTGGCCACATTGCGGTGTACGAAGATGGTTCCCGGACGGCTGCCGGTAATCATATCCTCGGGAACGCGCGAGTCCGAGCAACCGATCCACAGCACCTGGGGATGCTGCGCATGGGCAATGTTGCTGTAGTAGTCCAGGTTGCGGTTGAACTCATTTTCCACAAAAAGGCGATTGCCTTCCAACAGAGGATCGATCATGGGGCACCCGATACGTAACCAATTGTATTTGTTTTGGTAGTCCCACGGGGGCTGATAGTATTAAATATCGGAAAACTGTGGGGATTTTTAAACAGATCCCCAAGGGATGTCAAGGGAAATTTCTTTACTGTGACCCAGATCTTGCTTGACCTTCAACGAAAAAGCTGCTATTTTTCGTCTTACCGAATCTTACACACCCAAGGAGGTGGCTATGATTACCACAACCCTGTCCGGAAAAGGTCAGATCGTCATCCCCAAATCCCTTCGGGAGAGCCGCCGATGGCGGCCGGGCACTCGGTTTATTGTCGAGGAGATAACCTCCGGCATCCTTCTGAAGCCCAACCGGACATTTCCGCTCACCCGACCGGAGGACGGACTTGGCTGCACCGGCTACCAGGGACCCGTCATCAATGTTCAGGACATGGAGAAGGCGGTTCAACGGGATATCCGCAAGCGCTGGCGGAAAGGAAAAACGGCATGATCGCTCTGGACACCAATGTATGGGTCCGTTACGTCACCAACGACGAACCCGATCAGGCAAAGCGGGCCTTGGCTGTTTTGGCCGGAGCGGAGGAAATCTTTGTCGCAAAAACAACGCTCCTTGAGTTGGAGTGGGTTCTGCGCGCCGCCTATGAGCTCTCCGCGGCTGCCATCATCCGGGCCTTGCGGCAGATCCTCGGCTTGCCCAACGTGCAGGCAGAAATGCCGGATCACCTGGAGAAAGCGATCGATTATTATGAAAAGGGGCTCGATTTCGCCGATGCCCTGCATTTGGCATCGAGTCCGGAAGGCGTATCTTTTTATACCTTCGATACCGCCTTCATCAAGCGCGCTCGCTCACTCAAAGCCCCTGTGAAAGCTTTGTGACGAGGCGGCCGGCGATGCCGTTTGTTTCAATCTTGCCTCATCCGCACACACAATCGCCAACATGGTCAGATGCATGCGCCTTTGACGGTTGTTCATCTTAGCACGATCCCCAGGCCTTCGGATCTTTTGATCCTTGCCGTGTCTTCCGGTTCCTAACCCAACTCCTGGTCTCTACCGTAGCTCGATCCGA
Source organism: Syntrophaceae bacterium (assembly GCA_919902745.1). Lineage (GTDB taxonomy): Bacteria > Desulfobacterota > Syntrophia > Syntrophales > UBA5619 > UBA5619. Next base: position 2,278 of record CAKKRN010000006.1, read on the forward strand.
AGTCCCCTGAGATTCCGAGGAGGGGGACAAGTCCGTCTCGACGTAGGGCTCCACCTCCAGAAACTGGCGGTCGTAGGGAACATAACAATATCGCAGGAAACTCTCCGGAGATGCGGTAGAAACCAGCGTGGCCCCCACGCACCCCTCCTCGTCCCAGCCGCCTCCCCTCGCACCTGGAGAGAAAGGACCGTCTCAGGCCATAGGAAAGGCCGGGGCGAAAGATGATGCCTTCGGCGAAGAAGACGCCATCCCGCTCCCCCAGGGGCAGCTTATAACCGAAGAGGAAACCGGCGGCGCGGCCTGTGCCCCAAGTGCAGGCGGCATGACAGCCCGCAAGACCGGCGCGGCATTTGCGTACCGCAGCAAGGGACATGACAGACCCGTCAGGGGCTGGCGTGGCCCTTGCCCCTCCTGGGGCGGGAGGCCGGGGATGCTTGTGGAAAGAAAAAACCGCGCGAAGAAAAGCAAGAGCGGTGCCGGTCCATGAGGCAGCGGAAATGGCCGGCGACGCCCTTGCCTAAGCGCGGCAAGGGAAAATCCTCCGGACGATCGGCGGGATCGATTATCTCCATCGACCGGACCTGGCGCCGACGCAGCAGATCCTGGACGCTTTCAAGAAGAGCAAGGGAAGCTGGTCGGTTTACGAGAGGGACTTTTTGACATTGCTTTCCGCAAGAGTGGTTGAAACAAAAATAACCCCGGAACTGCTGAATGAGGCATGCCTCCTGTGCAGCGAGGAAAAGCCCGTGCAATGCCATCGAAGGCTCGTTGCTGAATATTTGCGTTCAAAATGGAGCAACGTGGAAATTTTACACCTTTGAACCTTCAACCACCGTGGCAAGATCGATATTGGTGTGCGACAAATTTATGGGTAACGGCACCCTGGTCAAAAGAAGTCGGCAGACTTGACATTTTGCCGACGTTTCTGTACCAAGGCTGCCAGGAGGACCTTGGCGACCGTAGGATCGAATGGGTTACAGGCTCTGCTCCCTGTCGAAAAAGTCCCTAAGAGATTGCT
>CAKKRN010000007.1:0-2306 GCA_919902745.1 Syntrophaceae bacterium
TGCGTCTTGCCGCGGAAGAGGTCCAGCGTGCTGGTCTTTCCCTCTCCCATCTGGTAATCCGTGATCCGGACCCGCGTGTTTTCGGCCAGGCGGAGGATGTTGCCGTCCGCAAAGGTGATCTCGGCCCTGGATTTGCTCTTCGCGCGCATGATCTCTCCGGAGTTCACCGCGTCTCCGAGGTTCGCCGTCCGGGCCTTTTCGTCGACGGTGATGTCCACGTTGCCCTCGATGTGGGTGATCTTTCCCACCGGGGCCGCGAGAAGCGCAAGCGGCAGCGCCAGCAGGATTGCGAGAACCACCAGAATCGTCATGAGTCGCTTCATATTCTTACCCCCTGTCCATGCGGTTTTCCGTCTGACTAAAATTTCAGTTCCATCCCCAACGAATAGACGTCCCGTTTGTAATCGTAGGCGTAGATGTTGGAATTCACCCGGGTGTACATGTACTGGGCGATCAGGTCGACGTGCTTGAAAACGGACCAGGTCAGGCCGACCGTCCCCGTGTAGTTGCGGTCCTTCCGGACCGTGTTGTCGAAGAAGCTGTTTTCATTTTTATAATCCTGGAAATAGATGTCCCCGCCCAGTTGGAGACGCAGGGCGTCCCAGAGGGGGTAGATCAGATTGACCGACGTCCGGTATCCTTCGTTGCTGTAATGGATGCCGTCCGCGTTGTCCCGGGTGTAGCCGAACTTCAGGTTGAAGATCGCGTTTTCCTTAAAGAGCCAGAACCAGCTCAGGGAGCTGTCCATACCGCTGGAGGTCTGGTCCTCCAGTTCGGGGTTGCTGACGGTCTGGAAGAAATTCTTCTTCGTGAAGGCGCCGCTGAGTTCTAGGATGTGCTCCCGGCTCAGCAGGTAGCGGAACAGCGGCCCCACGCCGGCGCTCTCGGAATAGCGGCGGTAACCGGCGGAGCTGAGATCGGCCGGATCAGGGGGATTATGACCGCGCTTGAGGTTGTGGGTGTAGTTGCCCACCAGGTTGACGGCGAAACTCCCGAAATTGAGTCCCGGCGCCAGCGTGAAGGAGTTGGCGAAGGTGTCGTTGTCCGTGCCGTACCGCTGATGGAGCGTGTTCATGGCCGCATAGCCCGCGTTGAAGACGAAGGGGCCGGGGAGGATCGGGACGAAGTCCAGCCGGACGATGTTCTGCATCGCGAGGCCGCGCTTGTCCTGGCTCTCCAGGTAGTCGTTGAAGGCGGCCGGGGCCTCGCCGTAGGTTTCCGCCAGCGTCCGGTAGTTGGAATCGTACTGGCCCGTCACGCCGATCGTCAGCCGGAGCGGCCGCTCGATGTAGCGCCACTGCTCCGCGGCGTCCTGGTAGCGCCTCGCGTAGGAGGCCATGTCGGAGAGCGGGTCCATCGTGACCGCCGACTGGAAACGGTCCCGGGCCTGGGCGTATTTGCGCTGGTTCATCAGGCAGACGCCGATCTGGAAGTCGGCCGACTGGGTATAGGCGGGATCGAGCTGTTTGCATTTTTCGAAGGCGGCGATCGCCTCGTCGTACTTCGCTTCCTTTGAGAGCATCGTGCCTTTGAGGAAGGCCACGCGGGCCGGATAGACCTTGTGCTCTTCGGCGACGCCGATCCATTTCCTGGCGGTGTCCAGCCTGTCCAGCAGGGTCGACACCTCGATCAACTCGAGAATGGCGTTGTCGGAGAGGGGTTTCAGGTTGACGGCGTCCTCGAACTGCTTATAGGCGCTCTGGATGTCGTTCGTCTGGCGGTAGGCCATGCCGAGGTAGAAGGCCGCTTCCGCCGACGAAGGATCCTCCGCGCGGGCCCGGGTCAGAACCGTGATGGCCTCTTCGTAATTTTCCTGGTTGTACTGCGCGACCCCTTCCTTCAGGGCGGCCGATCCCTGCGCGAAGGCGGGCGCGGCCGGCGTCGCGAAGAAGAAAAGACCGGCGAATGCGACAAAAACGGGCAACAGGGTGAGTTTTCTCATGTTTTGTCCTTTCTGAAACGGTTTTGACCTCTACCGCAAGGGGCAACGCCCGGAAAGCGACGTGCCGGCAAAGTGTTCGACAGATGCTTTCATACGAAAGATCGAATGATTGACGGCATCTTTTTTAAGGCCTTCCGGATCAGAAAGTCAAGCGGAATTTTTTCCGGAAGCGGTTTCCGGACCGGGATAATGAGTAACGGCCACGGAGGTTTCCTTCCCATCCGCGACCTGGCCGTTCACATCATTCCGTATTTCTTCAGTTTCTGGTGAAGGGTCCGGCGGGTGATGCCGAGGCGGCGGGCGGCCTCGCTCTTGTTGCCGCCGGCGGCGGCAAGCGTCCGGATGATCGTCTCCCGCTCCACCT
>CAKKRN010000007.1:2406-11858 GCA_919902745.1 Syntrophaceae bacterium
CTCTGCCTCGTCGAGGTAATCCCCCCGGGAGAGAACAACACCCCGTTCCACCGCATTCATCAGTTCCCGGACGTTTCCCGGCCAGGGATGGCGGAGCAGACGATCCATCGCCTGCGGTGTGAACCCCCGGATCGTCTTGCGGTTTTTCTCCGTGAAACGGATCAGAAAATCCTGGGCCAGAAGCGGAATGTCCTCGATCCGCTCCCTAAGCGGCGGGACGTGGAGCGTGACGACGTTGAGCCGGTAGAAGAGGTCTTCGCGGAAGCGCCCGGCTGCAATCTCCCGGAGCAGGTCCCGGTTCGTCGCGGCGATGAGCCGCACATCGATCCGGATCACCTCCTCGCCGCCGACGCGGGTGATCTCCCGTTCCTGGAGGACGCGGAGGAGCTTCACCTGCATCCCGAGCGACATCTCGCTCACCTCGTCCAGAAAGAGGCTTCCCCCGTCGGCCTGGCGGAACTTTCCCTCCTTCCGCCGGTCGGCCCCGGTGAAGGCCCCCTTCTCGTGGCCGAAGAGCTCCGATTCCAGCAGGGTCTCGGCGATCGCCGCGCAGTTGAACTTGATGAAGGGGCGCTCCTTCCGGAGGCTGTTGAAGTGGATGAGCCCCGCGATCATCTCCTTGCCCGTCCCCGATTCGCCGGTGACGAGGACCGTCGCCTCCGAGGGGGCGACCTGGGCCGCGGTGTCTAAGAGCCGGTTCATGGCGGTGGAGCGCCCGATCATGTTCCGCCGGTCGAAGCGGTCGCCCAAGCTCTCTTTCAGGAGGAGGTTCTCCTCCTTCAGGCGGCAGTGCTCCATCGCCCGCTCCAGCGTCAGGCGGAGTTCGTCGAAATCGAGCGGCTTCGTCAGATAGTCGTAGGCCCCCTTCTTGAGCGCCTCCACGGCCGTCTCCACGGAGGCGTAGGCGGTCATGATGACGACGGGGATCGCCGGGTTGAAGGCCTTGATTTCGGCCAGCGCCGCGAGGCCCGAAACCTTGATCATCCGGATGTCCATCAGGATCAGGTCGAAGGGACGGCTCCGCGCCGCCCCGACGGCGCTCCCGCCGTCGTCCGCCTCCGCAACCGCGTATCCCCAGCCCGAAAGGAGCGTCCGGAGCATCGTCCGGTGCGCAAGGTCGTCATCCGCGACAAGAATCGAATTTATTGTCTTCATGTACGCGTCACCTTAATTAGGGACAGAGCCCCTATTATTTTCAGCGAAAATAATAGGGGCTCTGTCCCTAATTAAGCAGGACGGTGGCCGTCGTGCCTCTGCCCGGTTCGCTCTCCAGTCGGACCTCGCCGCCGTGCGCTTCGACGATCTTGTGGACGATCGCGAGACCGAGGCCCGTTCCGGACGGACGGGTCGTGAAATAGGGGTCGAAAACCCTCGGGAGTTCCTCTTTGGGGATGCCGATGCCGGTATCGGCGACGGTGATCCGGACGCCCTTTTCATCGCGCCGGTCGAGCGAAATGCGAAGGACGCCCCCACCCTCCATCGCCCCGATGGCGTTCTGGAAGAGGTTCAGCAGCACCTGGGTCATCCGGTCGGCGTCGAGCGGGATCTCCCCGACTTCCACAGAAAGGTCCGTCTCGACCACGATCCGCTTCGCCTGCGCCTCGCCCTCGACCATTTTGAGGGCGTGGCGGATCACGGCCTGGAGGGGGGTCGGGACGCGGTGCATCGTCAGCGGTCTTGCGAATTCGAGAAGCTGCGTGATGACGCGGTTCAGCCGGTCCACCTCGCGGATCATCACTTCGGCCGTCTCCCGCTCTTCGGGATTGTCCCGGTAGCGTTCCCGGAACCAGGTGGCGAATCCCTTGATCGAACTGAGCGGATTGCGGATCTCGTGGGCGACGCCGGCGGCGAGGCTTCCCAGGGAGGCGAGACGCCGGCTCCGGGCGACCTCTTCCTCGAGGCGCCGGATCTCCGTCATATCCCGGAAGAGGAGGACGTGGCCGACGAAGGCGCCGTTCTCCTCGCAAAGCGTCGTTGCGATGATCTGGAGCGGGATCGTCCGGCCCTCCTCCACGGCGCAATCGAACGCACGTTCGATGAGCCGCCGCTCCAAGGCGAGCGTCCGAAACAGCTCCCGGCAGCTCCCCGGAAGGATCTCCTCCGCCGGCTTCCCGAGGACCTCCGCGGCGGTGCGTTTGAGGATCGCCTCCGCGGTATGGTTGAAGGCGCTCAGCCTCCCCCCGGCGTCGGTGGCAATAAGGCCGATCGGCATGTTCTCCACAAGACTGTCGGAGAAGGCCTTGATCCGGGAAAGAGAGCTCCGCGCCGCCCGGTAGCCCTGCGCAAGGAGCAGCGAGATGATCCCCGCACAGCCGATCAGAAGAAAAACGACGGCCATCCAGATCGTGTGGCGCCTGTCCTCCTCGTGGGCGGCGATGATCGGCCCCATGTCCAAGCCGACGAAGATGACGAGACCGCGCGGGCCCGGTTCCGCGGCCGCAGGCGGAGCCGGCGGAGGAAAGCCCGAAGGTCCGGGAGGGGGCGGGACGGGAAATCCGGGAGGGGGCGCCTCCCGCGGCGGTCGCGCCGGGAACGGATCGTGGAATCCCGGGAGGAGACCCCGCGTCGGCGCGAACCGGCGGTAGACCTCAAAGCTGTCCGCCCCTTCGCTGTTCGGGACCTGCCGCCAGGCGAGCTTTTCGGAGCCGGCGATCTTCGCCAGATCGAGGTCCTGGCCGTAGATCGCGCCGAGCCTCAGCGGGTCGCTGTCGGCGAGGATCGTTCCGCGGGCGTCGGTCACGATCAGGTAGTCGATGTCCGGCTGCTCGGCCGTCTCCATCAGGAGTTTCTGGAGCTGGAAGCCTCCCCAGCGCAGCCCGATCCCCATCCGGGCGCCCGCCTCGAAGGAGCGGATCAGCGCCGCCCCCTTCTCCACGAGGAGGCGCGTCGTTAGTTCCTTCTGCCGGGTGATGTTCTCCAAAGTCATGAAGATGAAGATCGGGGCGAGTATGACGACCGCCCCGATGATCAGCCAGGGCGGGATCGCCGCCCAGAACCTGTTCATTCCGTATCGTTTGCCGTTCATCCCCGGCTCCCTTCGATGGTAATGTGCCTGGATACTTGTTAGGCAACTGGATACCACAAGTGGATACTTATGATCCACTTTTTTCTGTGGCGGGACAGGGAGGTCAGCGGCGCGGCAAGGTGGAAAAACGATATAGCTTAATTATTACGATAGCATGCAACAGATAAAGCATTTTGGCACGGCTGTTGCTGTTAAAAGAGTCAAACGGAAACCGGGAAACTTTAAAAATAAGGTTTCGTAAAGAAAGCGGCGCAAACGCAATAAATGAAGGAGATTGAAAATGAAGAAAGTAACGTTGACAGTCATGGCCGTGCTCTTCGTAGCGGCGGTTGCAACCTCGGTCTTTGCCTTCGGCTGGGGGAGGGGGCCGGGTTATGGTCCCTGCGGCAGGGGCGATTTTGAGGGGCAGGCCGGGTTGAACCTGGCGCCGGAACAGACGGCGAAGTTCAAAGAGATGCGCGAGGCGCAGTGGAAAGAGATGAAACCCCTGCGGGAGCAGATGTTCACCAAGCGTGACGAGATTCGGAAACTCTGGCTGGAGCCGAATCCGGATCAGGAGAAGATCGCGGCGGCCCAGAAGGAGATGCGGTCCCTCCGGGATCAGATTCAGGACAAGATGACGGCCATCCGTCTGGAGGCATTGAAGACCCTTACGCCGGAACAGCAGGATAAGATAAGATCCTCCTTCTCGGAGCGGGGCTTCGACCCGCGGCGCGGTATGGGACCCGGCGGCTGTGGCGGCGGCATGATGGGGCCCGGCGGATGGCACGGCGGTATGATGGAACCCGGCGGTAACTATTAAACCATAACAACAATGGGGGGATCATCCGGCAGGTCCATGCACCCTCCTTTCCTTTCCGGATGGTCCCCCTTTTCCTGCTTCCTTCCAGTAAAAACGCTCACGCGAATCGTCCCTTGTCATAAGAAATTATCTTGACACACAAAAACCATCCCCCTATACTCGTCCCGATCCGGAACACGATCCAATCCAACAAGCAATAAAGTTCTTTATCGGTCATCAACGCTACATTTTTTACGGGAGGTGGTGCTCAGTTGACCTGCCCCATAGAAGATCTGAAACCAGGCATATTCAACCCAAAGGAGGCGCAAATGAAAAAATTTGTAATTTTGCTATCGGTTTTCGTGTTTGTCGGTGTCTTCGGTTACGGCAGCGGCATGGCGGCCAATCCCAGCAAGATCAAAGTCGGTATCCTGCTCCCTCTGACCGGAACGTTTGCGGCGGTGGCTGAAACTCAGAAAGAAGGCGCCTTGCTGGCGGTGGAGGTCATCAACAAAAAAGGCGGGCTCAACATGCCTTGGGGAAAGGTCCAGGTAGAAGGCATTGTCGCCGATGATGAAATGAAGCTGGATGTGGGCGTCCGACGCTACCGGTACATGGTTTCCGAAGGGGTCAAAGGCATGGGCGGTCAGACCTGGGCGCCGCTCGCGTACGCTATCAATGCCGTGGTTTCAAAAGAACCGATGCCCTATTTCCCCATTTGCGTCATGGCCAAAGAAGCGTTTTTGAAGGGCAAGCTGGCTGATTCCACGTTTGCTGCCGCATACAGCCCCTGGGCGGTCGGATACATGGCAGGATATGCGGCCGTCAAAGTGCTGGGTAAGAAGCGTGTTTTCTTCCTGGCCCGCACCGACAGTTGGGGCTGGGACATCCGGGACGGCGTCTATGCCGCCGCCAAGGAATTTGGCGCTGAGATCGTCGGGTATGACGAGGTTTCGGTAGGAACTCCTGACTTCACGACCGTTTTACAGAAAGTTCGGGCGGCAAAGCCGGATATTTTCATCTCCGCTCAATTTGCTGGGGATGCCATTGCGCTCTTGAAGCAGTGCCACCAGATGGGCCTCAACAAGGAGATGACCATCTTCAACTCCTTCATCACGAACGTGGTCGCCAAAGGCCTCCCTCCCGAGGCTCTGGCGGGTGTCTATGGGATGCATTATTTTTACTACGATCTGAGCGACTTCCCGGACAAGGAAGTGGCAAAAAGCGCCAAGGAGTTTACCGACCTGTATCGGGCGAAATACAACAAGCCTCCCGATGCGTATGCGACGATCGCCTATGTCGCGTACACGGAGATGTTCCGGGGGTTCGAGGCTGCCAAGTCCTTCGATCCTAAAATGGTGTCCGCAGCGCTGATGGCCAACAAGGGCGAGTTCACCTCGGTCAAGGGCCCCGCCAGATGGCGTGAGGATCACGCGGCCGTATACAAGTATGCCGCCTTCCTGGTCAAGGGAAAAGGTCCTGGGGAGCAGAAAAACGAATGGGATCTGTATCAAGTCTTGGGTTTCCAGGGCGGAGAGTCGGTGATGCCGACGCTGAAGTCTCTGGGTTACTAAACCTCTCTCCGCCCCGGTGAACCTCTTTTCCTTTCACACCGGGGCGGAACATGAGAAAAGGGCCGGCTGTGAGCACAGATCCGCGCGCAGAAATCATCAAAGCTGAAGGTGTTACGAAACGTTTCGGCGAATTGATCGCCGTGGATCGGGTTGATTATTTGCTGTATGAAAACGAAGTCGCCGGCATCATTGGATCCAATGGCGCCGGAAAGACCACCTTCTTCAACCTGCTGACGGGATATTACCCTCCCGATGAAGGCGCCATCCGCTACAAAGGCCAGGATGTCACCCGCAAGACGCCCCAGGAAAGGGTCGCCCTCGGGATGATGCGGACCTTTCAGTTAACCTCCACGTTCGACAATCTCAGCGTCATTGACAACCTTGTGCTCTCCTTTTTCCGAGCGCATAAAAAATCGTCGTTGCTTCATCTGCTGCTGAACACCTGCAAAAGACACCGGAAAGACGAGAAAATCGTCGCCATCCTGGAAACCTTCAACCTTCAGGATGTGGCCGACAGGCAGGTGAAGAATCTCAGCCTGGGCGAGAAGCGAAGGTTGGAAATCGCGATGGCCATCCTGGCCGAACCGAAGGTGCTGCTGCTGGACGAACCTCTGGCGGGGCTCGGCGAATCCGAGATCAAGGGCGTCCTAAGTGTGCTGCGCAGGCATGTGGGCACGCAGACGATCCTGATTGTGGAACATAAGATTTCCCAGGTGGAAGATTTCCTGCAGAGGCTCACCGTCATGCACGACGGCAGAATTATCGCGGACGGCGGGTATGAGGAATGTCTCCGGGATCCGGAGGTGCGCAGGAGCTACTGGCAGATCGACGCCTCCGCGGATGGTTGAAATCGTGTTACATGTTACGTAAAACTTAGCACTCAGCACTCAGCACTCAGCACTCAGCACTATGTTTTTAACGGGGGGCTCATGACGATGAATAACGGAGAGATCCTGACCGTCAGAAACCTCAATGTCTCTTACGGTGAAGCGAAGGTTCTGTTTGATATCGATCTGGGCGTCAAGCCCGGCCAAGTGGTGGCCTGCGTGGGCCGCAACGGGGCGGGCAAATCCACCCTGCTCAAGAGCATTGCGGGATTTCTGAAACCGCTCTCGGGATCGGTCACCTGTGACGGCATCGGTTTGATCGGTCTGATGTCCTACGATATCGCCAAAATGGGAATCAAGTACATTCCCCAGGACAAAAAGGTCTTTTCCGATCTGACCGTCCGGGAGAATCTGGAGCTGGGCAGCTACGCAACCAAGGATTACAACTGGGACCAGGTCACCGACTATTTTCCCAAACTCAAGCAGCTCATGGATCGCAAGGCAGGGCATCTGAGCGGCGGGGAGCGCCAGATGCTGATGATCGGCAGGGCCATCCTGGGCAGCCCCAAGGTGCTCTTGATCGATGAACCCACCGAGGGGCTGGCCCCCAGCATCGTTTCCCATTTAAGGGTTGTTTTCGGTGAGTTGAGAAAGAAATCGTCCCTGGTGATTGTCGAACAGAACCTGCCTCTGATTTGCGCCATCTCCGACAAGGTTTACGCCATCAAAGAGGGACGCATCATCAAGGAGCTTGCGGGGGAATCTGTCAAAGCGAATATCTGCGAACAGTATCTTTAAAAGGATTAAAGAGGGATTCCGATGATGAAACTGTTCAGATGGTGGCGGGGCATACTGTTGGCGTTTTTGCTGCTGGCCGTGTTGAGGTTCTTCCTGCCGCTGCCCTTCTCCAACGAGATCATTATTTTTTCCATCTACACGATGGGTTGCAGCTTCCTTCTGGGGCGCGTCGGGTTTATTTCATTCGGGCAGCCGGCCTATCTGGCGACAGGGGCCTATGCAACCGCCTTTTATCTCTTTTACTTCGGCACTAACCCCTATATCGGCATTTTGATCGGAATTCTGGCGGGGCTGCTCATCTCTCTCATCGTCGGCCCTCTTTTTGTCCGACTGCGCAGCGACTATTTTGCGCTGGTGAATCTGGCGCTGGCGGTGATTATCTTCTATATGTTGCAGAAAGTCCTCGTGGATATTACCAAGGGAGACAACGGGCTTTGGTTTTTGACAAACATCGCCTCCACGCCCGTACTGGATCTGTCCAAACCAAACCATTTCTATATCTTCGCTTTTCTCGTGGCCCTGGCCATCTGGGCGCTCTACAAATACCTCAACGACACCATCTACGGCGCCTGCTGCCTGGCCTCGAAGATCAATGAAGACAAGGTCAAATTTCTCGGATACAGCAATTTCAAAATCCGTCTGACGGCTTTCGTCATCGCCAATACGACGACCGCGCTGGCCGGTTCGATGTATGCAATCTATCTGGGCTTTGTGAGCCCGGAAATGACCAGTGCGCACCGCGCCGCCGATCCGGTCGTGGTCACGATTCTCGGAGGCGTTGGAACGCTTTACGGTCCCATCGTCGGGGCGATCGCCTACACCGGCATGAAGGACCTGATCAGCGGACTGATCGGCAACTGGGAGCTCTTCATCGGCTTTCTGCTGGTTTTTATCATGCTTGCCGGCGAAAAGGGCATCTGGGGCACATTGGAGCCGCTGCTGAAAAAGGCGCTCTTCCGGAAGAATGCTTTCAAATCAGAATGATAGGGGTGACAATTGGCGATGATGGACACACAACTGCTGATTTCCGGCGTTATCTTCGGGTTGAGCATCGGTAGCATCTTTTTCCTGATGGCTATCGGCTTGTCTCTCTGTTTCGGTTTGATGCGTATCATCAGCCTCGACCAGTTGCTCTACTATTCCATCGGCGCGTATATCACCTACTCCATCAGCCTCGTGACGGGCAGCTTGTGGCTCGGTGCGCTGGCGGGGATGGTCGTTGCGGGAGTCATCAGTTTCGGCGTGGAACGGTTCATATTCCTGCGCATCTACGAACGGGATATCGCCTTCACGATGATCGCCTCTTTCGGGGTCCTGATCGGCGGCGTGGGCGTGATCAAGTCGATCTGGGGCGTGATCCCCCGTCCGGTTCCCATTCCGATGGTCACTCAGATCAGCATTCTGGGCACAGAAGTTCCTTTCTACCGATTGCTTGTCGTCGTCATCTCCCTTCTCGTTTATGTCGCGATCTGGCTCTTTTTAAACCGGACGATTATCGGGAAGGCAATCCGGGCCGGCATCGAGGATGTGGAACATGTCGAGGGCCTCGGAATCAACGTGTACCGCTTGTTCACCACCACCTTCATCATCGCCGGAACGCTGTCCGGGCTGGCCGGGGGACTGCATGCGCCGCTGATTATGGTCGATCCCCAGATGGGGCTCGAAGTGATGCCGTTCGTGTTCATGGTCGTCATCATCGGCGGGCTGGGCAGCATCAAAGGGACGCTGATATCGGCTTTTCTCGTCGGGCAGGTCGTTTCGCTCGGATCCCTCATCTACGCCCCGCTGGCGCAGATGGCGCCGTTTGCGATCATGCTGCTGATTCTTCTGATCAAACCGACCGGTCTTTATGGCAGCAAGCTGTTGAAACGTTGACGGCGATGGAGGCTACTTGAGCAGGTTGTAGGCCGCAGGATCGAAGGGCGAGCCCGCCACGAAGATCCGGGTTCCCATCTCACGGTCCAGCATGAAGATTCCCTGCTTGCTGTCGCCGACCATTTCGATCTGCCGGGCCGCCCTGTCCGTGTTGCTCTCCTCCTCGATCTGCTCGTTGGCAAACCAAGCGAGGATCGGCTCCGCCGTGTAGTCGTTTTCCTCGCGGGCGATCTTGATCAGGTTGTGTATCTTTGCCGTGACGAACTGTTCGTGCGCATAGGCGTCCTTCCAGGCCTCCAACGGGCTTTCCCAAGTCAGCTTGAGCTGCTTGAGATCCAGCAGGACTACCGCGCCCCCCCGGCTGATGATATGGTCGAAGAACTTCATCGCGTGGATCGTCTCCTCATGGACTTGGCAACGCATCCAGTGGGCCATCCCGTCCAGGTTTTGGGAATGGAAATAGGCGACCATGGAGAGATAGATATAGGAGGACTCCAGTTCATGTTTAATCTGCTCGTTCATCGCATCGAACATCTTTTTACTGATCATCTGTTTTTCTCCTTTCAATGTTT
>CAKKRN010000008.1 GCA_919902745.1 Syntrophaceae bacterium
ACGATGACGTACTTCTGGATGTGCTTCACGGCCTCGTCGGGATCGTCGATCATCTGGAAGAGCTCCAGATCATCGGGAGAGATCTTGTTGTCGCGGAGCATCGTTTTCCGGAGCCAGTCGAAAAGCCCCTTCCAGTATTCGCTGCCCATCAGGATGACGGGGAAGCTCTTGATCCGTTTTGTCTGGATGAGGGTCAGCGCCTCGAAGAGCTCGTCCATCGTCCCGAAGCCGCCGGGCAGGATCACATAGGCCACGGCATACTTGACAAACATCACCTTCCGGATGAAGAAATATTTGTAGTCGATGCTGACGTTGGCGTAGGGGTTTGGCTTCTGTTCAAACGGCAGGCGGATGTTCATCCCCACCGACTGCCCGCCCGCCTCCGCGGCCCCCTTGTTCGCCGCCGCCATGACGCCCGGTCCACCGCCCGTGATGACGCCGAACCCCTTTTCAACGAGGCGCCGGGCCAGGAGTTCCGCCTTCTGGTAATAGGGGTCGTCCGGCTTCGTTCTCGCCGAGCCGAAGATGCTCACGGCATGTTTCACCCGGGAGAGGGTTTCGATGGCCTCGACAAATTCGGCCATGATCCGGAAGATACGCCAGGATTCATCGATGGACAGCGCATCCACGACATACTGCTTTTCGTCCATTGACACACCTCCACGCCGGGGAAAGCCATGACCACGGCATCCCCTCTTTCCCTGCTCCCCAAAACGCCGCCGGCAGTCGGCCACAGGCATGGGGAGCGCCCCTTATGCCCGGCCCACCCCTGCGATCCGGCGGCTTCCCGATCCGTGACGTTTTTCTAAGGGACCCTGCGTCGCTGGACCTTGGCCAGCCGCCGGCGCGCCTCAATGGCCTTTCTCTTCTTCTTCACGGAGGGTTTCTCATAGGCCCGGCGCAACTTCAGTTCCTTGAACAGGCCGCTCTTGGAGAGCTTGTTCTTGAGAATCTTCAATGCCTTTTCCACATCGTTGTCGAATACCTTGACTTCCAAATTCCTTCTCCCTTTCTTCACTCTTCGTTTTAATGTTCTTGCTTCATCAGCAGACCCATCTCCGCTGAAAAACCGGCGCAAAAAAAGGGCAGTACGGCGCCACACGTTATGATCTGTGCCGTAAACCACCCTTGATGTTTCCTATATGTGGACCACGCTCCTTACTTTGATAGGATGGCCTGCAACGCCTCGATAAATCTGTTGTTTTCTTCGCGGGTTCCCACCGTGACGCGCATGAAGTTTTTCATCGTCCCGGGGGTGTTGAAGTTTTTGATCAGGATGCCCCGCTCCATTAGTTGGCTGTATACGCGATCCGCATCGAAATCGCAACCAAAAAAAATAAAATTTGCATCCGCCGGCCGGGGATGGACCCCCGGGATCGCCTCCATGGCTGAAAAAAGCTCGCCGCGCCGGCGGCGGATCTCCTCCGCCTGTTTCAGGAAGGCATCCTCGTGATCGAGATAGAAGCCGGCGGCCGCCTGCGACAGCGCGTTCATGTTGTAGGGAAGCCGAACCTTGTTGAGTTCATGGACCAGCTCCGGAGGTCCGATCAGAAGGCCGATCCTCATGGCCGCGAGCCCCACCTTGGAGAGCGTCCGGAGGATGACCAGATTCCGATGCCGACCCATCACAGGCAGAAAGGTCCGGCCTGAAAAGTGGAAATAGGCCTCATCCACGACAACAATGCCGGGAAACTTCTCGAGGATCGTCTCAATCCGTTCGCGGCGGAAGCAGTTGCCGGTCGGATTGTTGGGCGAGGCGAGGTAGGTCAGGGCGGGAGGGTTCGACGCGACGCGTGTCAGCATGGCCGCGAGATCGAGATCAAACTCCCCGTCGAGCGGAACCATCGCGACCCGGCAGCCGGCATTGAGGGCGGAGATCCGGTACATCGCGAAGGTGGGAACCGGGATCATCACCTCCGCTCCGGGACGAGCGACGGCCGTACAGAGGATCTGAATCAGTTCGTCCGACCCGTTGCCGAGGATGACCTGGTCTTCCCCGACGCCGAAGGCCTTCGCAAAACGGCCGACCAGCGTGGGGGAGCCGGCCTCGGGATACCGGTTCAGCGGAATGGAGGCGAGCCTGGCCGCGAACCGTTCCCGAAGCGGTTCGGGAATCGCCAGCGGATTCTCGTTGGCATCCAGCTTGATCGGACAGGCGGTATGTTCCACCGCATAAGCCTTCTGGGCGAGGACCTCATCCCTGATCAGAACCCGGATATCCATTCGCCTTTTCTCCATCCCCTCTTCCAGCCCTTGACGCCCTGTTTCTTCGTCGTCCGTTCGTCCCCGGCGGGTCAATCGACCTCCGCTTCCTGAATCACGAACTCCTGATAGCCGCTCACATCCAGAAGGTCATCCAGTTCTTCCAGGTCCTCCATCTCGACGATGATCATCCACCCGGTGTCATGCGGATCGCTGTTAACGATCCCGATATCGTCCGTAATGTCCTCATTGACGCTGATCACCACCCCGCTGACCGGCGAGATGAGTTCGACAACCCCTTTCGCCGTTTCGATGGTTCCGAACGGCTCGTTCCACTCCACATAGGAATCGGCTTCGGGAAGATCCAGAGAAAGGATCTCGCCCAGCTTCTCCTGGGCATGGTCCGTGATTCCGATGGTGGCGATATCCCCATCCACCCGGACCCAGACATGCTCCCGACTGTACAGAAGATCATCCGGAAATACTTTCATAATAGTGCACCTTTGTTCTTAAGAATTGCGCCGGCCGCCACAAGTCAGTGTGCAATGACGGCAAGCTCCTTGGAGGTCCGCGTCAGGATTTCACACCCCTCCTGCTTCACCAGGACCGTATCCTCGATCCGGATCCCCCAGACGCCGGGGATGTAGATCCCCGGCTCCACCGTGACCACCATGCCGGCCTGGAGGATCTCCTCTCGTCCGGAAGCCAGACGCGGCGCCTCATGGACATCCAAACCCACGCCATGACCGGTCCCGTGGGAAAAATAACCGGCCATCCCGGCTTCAGCGAGACACGCACGGGCGATGCGGTCGATCTCCCCGCAGGAAACACCCGCCCGGACCGCCCGGATCACCCGATCGTGGGCCTCCAGCACGAGCCGATAAACCTCCCGCTGCCGATCGGATGCGCAACCAACGACATACGTGCAGGTCTCATCCGAATGGTACCCGTCGCAGACCGCGCCGTAGTCGATCATCACAAAATCCCCATCCGCGATCTCACGGCGGCCCGGCGTCGAATGGGGAAGGGCCGCATCGGGCCCCGCCGCGACAATCGTCTCAAAGGAGGCCTGTTCCGCCCCGCCGCGCCGCATCCGGTACTCCAGTTCGAGGGCAATCTCCTCCTCCCGGACGCCCGGCCGGATCATCTCCCGGACCGCGGCAAGGGCCTCTCCGGAAATCCGCGCCGCCTCCCGGATCCGGTCGATCTCTCCATCATCCTTGACGGCCCGGAAGAGTTCGAAGCCCTTGGGTAGCGGCCGAAGCTTCACCTCCGGAAGCGCCTCTTTCAGCCTCAGATATTCTTCCACGGAGAGAAGAGGCGATTCGAAACCGACCGACCCGACCCCGCGCCGCCCGGCCACCGCCGCGACCCCTTCCACCCGATTGCGGAATTCAAAGATCTCCATGCCCGGAACTTCGGCCCGCGCCTGGGTCACATACCGCCCGTCCACGAGGAGGATCAGCCAGTCCGGACCGACCATCAGGGCCCCGTCGCCGCCGGTGAAGCCGGTCAGATAACGGATATTTTTTGCGCCCAGAATGAGCAGCGCCTCCTCTTCCGAAAACCCCGCCCGCAGGCGGTTCATCCTCGCCGCACAGGCCGCCGAATCATGCCGCATGGGCGCGCAACCTGCCGATATTGTCCAGCCAGCGGGAAAGCTCGGCAATGACCCCCGCATATTGTTGCGCGGCCGCCCCTTTGAGGAGCCGCTCGCGGACCTCCTGAAGCAGCGCGGCCGCCTTCTCATTTTGCGGATCATGCCCGATGATCTTCTCAAGGAGCTCTTCCGCCTGCCGGATATGGCCCTGCCGGATATAAAGTTCGGCGAGGGTCACCGTCTGGAAATCGGTGGGGATCTCTACATCCCCCTCCGTCCCCCCCTCCGCGTCCGTCGCGTGCAGTTCCTCGATGCCGTTCAACCTCTCCGTAACATCCCTGGACAGCGGAACTCCGGGATTGAGGAACATGAACTTCCGGTAGAAGGTCTCCGCCGAATCCTTCATCCCCTTCTTTATGCAGATATCGCCCATGCAGGCATAGATCTGGGAGAGGCTCGCGAGGATATCCTCCATTTCATTCAGCATGTCCCTGGCCTCGTCCAGCCTCCCCTGCAGGAGCCAGACACGGCAGATCGCGATCCGGGCGTCCAGATCCCCCGGAGTCCGTTTCAGTCTTGCCTCGGCCAGATCCAGTACCGCCGGCAGTTCGTTCCGGTCGATGTACGCCTCTGCCTGTGTCAGGAAAGACTTTCGCTCCTGGAGATTCATTTCATCCATATGTCATCTTCTTTTCAATAATTTCAGAGTGTTAGCAACATGGGGCCCCTATT
>CAKKRN010000009.1 GCA_919902745.1 Syntrophaceae bacterium
TAATGGAGGACGACGGCATCATCGATATAGCCGATTTCATAGCCTTCCCTGCGGATCCTCAGGCAGAGGTCCTGGTCCTCTCCGTAGAGAGTGAACTCCTCATCGAAGCCACCGATCCCCCGGATCAGATCCGTCCGCGCGATCATGCTGGCGCCCATGACGCAGGCGATTTCGCCTTTCAAACCTTCCATCTCCGACATGGCGAACTTCTGTCCCGGATACCGCCAGGAAACCGATTCCTGCAAGCTTCCATCCGAGTTGATCAAGCGGGTTCCGGCCAGGCCGACCTCCGAACGGGCATCCATGAACCGGATACATTCCTCCAGGACACCGGGACCGGTCAACTTCGCATCCGGGTTCAGGAAATAGAGATAGCGCCCGCGGCAAAGCGGCAGAACCTGGTTGTTGGCCGCTGCGAAACCGCTGTTTTCTTTATTGACGGTCAGCTGGGCCCAGGGATAGCGGTTCCGGACCATTTCCACACCCTCGTCCGTCGAGGCGTTGTCAACGACAAAGACCTCCCGGAAGGGATCCGTATCCAAACCGAGGGAATCGAGACACATCCCGATCATATCGGCCGTATTGTAAGTGACGACGATGATCGAAACGTCCAGTGGGGCCATCTGTATGGGCATCCTGAAGTGAGGCTCTCCCCCCGTGGGGGGGGATGCGGGTTCATTCTTCCGGTCATATTCTACTTGGAACCCTTCTAACATAAAAAAGGGCTTTTCTCACCATGAATTCTGAAGATCCCCGGAAACGTTCACGATAGATCTTGACTGGGTACGGCAGGAATGCTAAAGCCCGACCATGTTCAAGACCCTGACTCGTCTTTACGGAAACAAAACAGGCCAGAGATTCCTGGAACGCATTGTCCGCAGGTCCCTTCTCTACATGGGCGTCGGCTCGGGCGAGAATGTTCATGAAAGCGGCGAAGCCGGTGTCCTGCATAAGCTCAAAGCGCTGGATGCCTCTCCCTACTGCATCTTTGATGTCGGCGCCCACCAAGGTCAGTATCTGAGCCTTGCATTGGCCGTCATGGCGGAGGAAGATTTTCACATCCACTGCTTCGAGCCGTCGCCGCGCGTATTTGGCGCCCTCGCCGACATCGCCAAGGATGATCCCCGCGTGACAGCGAACCATTTTGGTTTGGGTCGGCAGCGGGGCGAACGCGATCTTTTTTTCAGTACGGAAGAGTCAGGGGGATCTTTAAGCCAAAGAAAGCTGGACCATTTCGGTATCTCTTTTTCCCGTTCGGAGAAGGTCGCGATCGACACCGTCGACGGCTATTGCGCCGACCATGGTGTGGATTATATCCACCTGCTGAAAGCCGATATCGAGGGACACGAGATGGACCTCCTGCTGGGCGCCCGGCAAATGTTCGAACAGCGGTCGATAAAAATGGCCTCCTTCGAATTCGGCGGCTGCAATATCGACACGCGGACGTTCTTCAAGGATTTTTTCTACTTTTTTAAAGAAAACGGTATGGACGTGTACCGGATCACCCCGGCGGGTTATCTCCATCCCCTGCCGG
>CAKKRN010000010.1 GCA_919902745.1 Syntrophaceae bacterium
TCGAGATGCAGTTTATGTGCTTCATTCTTTTCAGAAAAAGGGTCGAAAAACGAACAAACAAGATATCGAATTGGTTCGTCAAAGATACAACCAGGTTGGAGGTTAAACTATGGACGATGTTATCGTTAATTCTGCCGGCAATGTGTTTGTTGATCTGGGATTTTCTCCAGAAGAAGCTGCAATTCTTCAAATGCGAGCTGAACTTATGGCTGATCTCAGGAAATTCCTTCAAGTCAAGAAACTGACGCAGGTCAAGGCGGCGGAAATTCTCGGCGTCAGTCAGTCCAGAGTTTCCGACCTGGCAAGGGGCAAATGGGAGAGATTTAGCCTTGAAATGCTGATTATTCTTTCGACAAAAGCCGGAATGCATGTCACCCTCAGAACAGCAGCATAGAGAAGGGGTAACGAATCAATGCACCGGACGCTCGTTCCTCGTGCAAGTGATCTTTTCGTTCTGCATTTGCGTACATACCTTAGGCCTTCACGGGCCTGATGCGGGATAAAAAGGAGGAGCCATGGCACCATCGAAAGTATGGTTCATGAACGCGCGGGCAAGGCGTTTTCTCGAATCGACGGCCATCAAGGGCCGCCAGATTATCGAACGGTCCGGCTGGCTGGATCGCCTGCAGAAGGGTGACATCGTGGCGGTGAAGACCCACATGGGCGAGGCCTACAATGTGGGGTACCTCCGGCCCGTGATCATCCGCACGCTGGTCGATCTTCTGAAGGAGCGGGGGCTCCGCCCCTTCGTCACCGATACGACGACGATGCCCTACCACCCCTGGATCAGCCGGACGCTGGCCATGGATCACCTCGAGACGGCGAACAAGAACGGCTTCAATCAGGGTACCGTCGGCTGCCCGATCGTCATGGCCGACGGCTGGCTCGGGACCGATGACGTGATCATCGATCTGCAGGGCCGGGGGAACTACCTGAACAAACAGTTCGTGGCCCGCGCGATCGCCGACGCCGACGCGCTTCTGTCGGCGGCCCATTTCAAGGGGCATCCGGCCGGCGGATACGGGGGATCGCTCAAGAACATCGGCGTCGGCGGGGCGAGCAAACGGGGCAAGATGAACCTGCACGGCGCGCTGGCCGGCGACAAACCCGTGATCGACGCCAAACTCTGTCCGGGCCGCCGTTGCGAATGGTGGCAGGTCTGTGAAGACTGCTGCCCCGAAGGGTCGATCCAGGTGACGGATCAGGGACTGGAAGTGGACCTGGAGAGCTGCGTCTACTGTTTCGCCTGCGCCAACCTCTGCGTTAACATGGCGGGATTCAAGGCGATCCAGCGCTTCGACCACCTGCCCACCCTCGGACGCCGCATTGCCGATTCGGCGCTGGCCGCGATGATGACCAAGGAGGAGGGGAAGGCCTTCTTCCTCAATTTCGCGATGGACATCTCCCCCAGTTGCGACTGCTACGGCTGGACCGACACCCAGATCATCAACGGTCTCGGGATCCTGGCCTCCTACGACCCGGTGGCGGTCGACAAGGCCTGCATCGACATGATGAACGCCGCCCCCGGCCTGCTCAATTCCGAGGCGGAGGAGTTCGGCGCGCTGGCGGCGGGCGCGAAAAAGCTTAATGTCATCAAGGGAAAGGACATCGAGGCCCAGATTTACGGCGGCGTGGCCAACGGCCTCGGTTCGGCCGACTACGAGATCGAGGAGGTCCCCCTGGACCGGAGCCAGGCGGCGATCAACACCTTTTACCCAGAGGTGCGCGCGAAAAAACTAAAAGCGATGTACGCGAAGAACCATCCCCTCAAGGGGCTGGACACGGCCTCTTTCGGACGGCCGACCGAGGGGGTGACGGACCCGCGTCATCCGAAAAAGTAGCCGGGATCGCCTGAAGGGCTCAATCCGCCTTTCTCGAAAAGCGTAAGCCGAATTTTATCAACTGCTGTTCAAAGACATGATAACCATTCCCGAACGGTAATATTATTCTCGACAAAGCGAAGGAACGCGCGTATTATTCCCGAACGGTAACATTATTGAGATGCAATGGAGGCTGACTTGAAGGAAACAGTGACTTCACCCGCCGATCTCGGCCGAATAGTCAGAAATAAAAGAAAGGCGGACGGGCTGACCCTTGCGGAGGCTGCCGCTCTGTGCAACGTAGGATACAGGTTTCTCTCCAATATCGAAAACGGAAAACCGACGGCCCATATCGGCAAGATTTTTCAGGTTCTGACTTGTCTTGGACTGGAGTTCGGCATTGAGCCAAGAGGCTGGCCAAAAGGTTGAAAAGATGAGTCCTGATGCGGCAGGCGACAGGCTCGCGGTCTATTTACTCGATGAACCCATCGGGCGCCTCTGGCTGGACGAACGGCAGAGATTCGTTTTTCAATATGACCGGGCGAGGATCGACAGCCCGGAAAGAATGGCACTCTCCCTGTCACTGCCCCTTCGTGAGACGCCTTACACAGACGACTCGTCGCGTTCCTTTTTCGCCAACCTTCTCCCGGAAGCGGAAATCCGGAAGATCATCGCGCGCCGCTTCGGAATCTCCGAGCGAAACGATTTCCTTCTCCTGAAAGAGATCGGCGGCGAGTGCGCAGGCGCCGTTTCGGTCTCCCCTGAAGGCGTTGCACCCCAAGAGAAGCCGGGATACCGAGAGATTGACGAGGATGAGCTGCATAAAATCGTGGTCGACCTTCCCAGAAAACCGCTCCTGGCGGGGGAAAGAGGAATTCGCCTTTCCCTTGCGGGGGCGCAGGACAAGCTTCCGATTTACATGGTCGATGACAAGATATTCCTTGCCACGGGAAACGCACCGAGTACCCATATCATGAAGCCGCCGATCAGGGACCTCGACGGCACGGTGACCAACGAGGCCTTTTGCATGACCCTTGCCGGGGAAATGGGGCTTTCCGTACCTGAGTCGGCTGTCCGAAAAAATATCGACATGCTATTTATTGTCAGGCGTTTTGACAGAGAAAAGACCACGAACGGCAAATGGATTCGCCTGCATCAGGAAGATTTTTGCCAGGCCCTTGGTGTTCTTCCGGATCAGAAATATGAAAGCGAGGGAGGTCCCTCCCTGAGCCGGTGCTTCAACCTGATCGCCAGGGAAAGTATACGCCCAGCGACGGACCGGATGGCGCTCCTGAAATGGGTCATTTTCAATGTACTGATCGGAAATGCAGATGCCCATGCCAAGAATCTGGCTGTCCTGTTAACGCCACCCGGCCCTCGTCTCGCGCCATTCTACGACCTGATCTGCACGAAGATCTATGAAAACCTCTCCGACAGGCTTGCCATGAAGATCGGCGACGAAAACAGACCGGCATGGCTCCAGCCCCGGCATTGGAAAAGATTCGCGGATGACGTCTCGATAAAACAGAGCCTCGTCCTGGATGCCTTGTCGAATATGGCTGGAGACGTTGAGCCGATATCGGAGGCAGCGGCGGTGCAGTTTATCGAGTCGTACGGCGGTGACGACATCGTAGAAAGAATTCTCGAAGTCATCAGGAAGATGGCCCGCAAGCTGACATAGTTGCCGATCGGATCACGGTTCCGTGATCCGATCGGCGGAGGAAAGGGAACTTTGAAAATTGTGTACATATTATCCTACCTGTAAGGAATAATTCTTAAACCATGACGAGGATGCTGAATTTCAAACGGTAAGTGCGCCACGAGGCTGCACAGGAGATGAGGGGAGGTCCCTCGAAGCCGGCTTGCAGGAACTGGCTTCAAACCACCTTAAGCTGCAGTGGTAAAGAGCCATTGTGGTGAGCGTTAAGGAAAAGGCATGGCA
>CAKKRN010000011.1 GCA_919902745.1 Syntrophaceae bacterium
CTTGGGACTTGAATTTTTACGTTTTCAAAATTCAAGTCCCAAGACCTGACCCCATATATTATTTCAGGCGGCGGCGGGCGACCTCCTCGGCGATCGTGTAAGGGTCGGTCTCTTTCCGCAGGAGCCGCCCGGCGATCTCCTCCATCTCCCCGCTCTCCGTCATCTCCTTCAGGATCGGGGCCAGGATCGCGTCGCGGAGCGCCTCGTGGATCTCGACCATCGTCTTGCGCTTCATCCGGTCGCCCAGCAGATCGGTCTCCACGAGCCGCCGGTAATGATCGCCGATCGCGGCGGCGAGTTCCTCCAAACTCTCCCCGAAGGGGCCGGGTTCGAAGCAGTTGCCGATCCGGACGATCGGCGGACGCCAGCCGCCTTGGAACTCGGAGACCATGTTCAGCATGGACATGATCTCGCTTTCAAGCTGGTGAGAGCCGTCGCGGTCCGCCTTGTTGATCACGAAGATGTCGGCGATCTCCATGATCCCCGCCTTGATCGCCTGGATCTCGTCGCCCATCCCGGGGACGAGGACGACGATCACCGTGTGGGAGTGGTTGATGATCTCCACCTCCTGCTGCCCGGTCCCCACGGTCTCCACCAGGACAAGGTCTTTCCCCATGACGTCCATCACGTGGACGGCGTCGCCGACGGCCTTCGAGAGGCCGCCCAGCGCGCCGCGGGTGGCGAGGCTGCGGACGAAGACGCCCGGGTCTTCCGCGTGCCGCTGCATCCGGATCCGGTCGCCGAGGATGGCGCCGCCGGTGAAGGGGGAGGTCGGATCGACGGCGAGGACGCCAACGGTCTTTTCCCGCTTCCGGAAGGAGGCGATCAGCGCGTCGACAAGGGTGCTCTTCCCGGCGCCGGGGGATCCCGTAATCCCGACGACGTGGGCGCGGCCGGTGTGGGGGAAGATCCGTCGGATTGCGTTCTTCGCCTCGGGGAGCTCGTCCTCCAGGTTCCGGATCAGGCGGGACGCGGTCCTGACGTCGCCCGCCCGGATCTTGCGGACCTGTTCCATCCCTTCGAATTCCTCTGTCATAGAAAACCCTTGAATTGGATTCCGTAATTAGGGACAGAGCCCCTATTTTCCTACGGTAAAATAGGGGCTCTGTCCCTAATTACTACGTGGCTGAATGTTCGTCCGGACCCACTGGACGATCGTGTCGAGCGGGGCGCCGGGGGTGAAGATCGCCTTGATGCCGGCTTCGTAGAGCAGCGGGAAATCCTGATCGGGGATGATCCCGCCGCCGATCACGGTGATATCCGCCGCCCCTTTCTCCTTCAGGATCTCGACCACGCGGGGAAAGAGGTAGCGGTGGGCGCCGGAGAGGCAGCTCAGGCCGACGATGTCCACGTCCTCCTGAATCGCCGCCGCGGCGATCTGTTCCGGGGTCTGGTGGCAGCCCGTGTAGATCACTTCGAAGCCCGCATCCCGGAAACAGCGGGCGAGGACCCGCGCGCCCCGGTCGTGGCCGTCCAGGCCCGGTTTAGCCACCATGATCCGTATCTTTTTCTCCGCCATCTCGTTCCTTCAGGGGAAATTGGGGACAGGTACATTTTTCCCGAAGGAAAAATGTACCTGTCCCCAATTTCCTTTGCTAATAGAGCCCCGGGTCGCGGTATTCGCCGAAGGCCTCCCGGTAGACGTCGCAGATCTCCTGCACCGTGGCAAGGTCCTTCACCGCCTGGATGCAGAAGGGCATCACGTTTTTCCCCGTTTTGCAGGCGCTTTTCAACTCGTCGAGGTCCCGCCGGACGGCCCGCGAATCGCGCCTCCGCCTCACTGCGGCCAGGCGGGCGATCTGCTCCTCCTCGACCTGCGGGTTGATGTCCTGGACGGGGATCTCCTGCTTCCCGCTGTTCGCGTATTTGTTCACGCCGACCATGATCTTTTCGCCCGCATCGATCTGCTGCTGGAATCGGTAGGCGGCGTCGGCGATCTCCAACTGCGGAAACCCCTTTTCGATCGCCGCGACCATACCGCCCATCGCGTCGATTTTTTCGATGTACGCCCAGGCCTCCTCCTCCATCTTGTTCGTCAGGGACTCGACGAAATAGGAGCCGGCCAGCGGGTCGATCGTGTTTGCGACGCCGGTCTCCTCGGCGAGGATCTGCTGCGTGCGCAGCGCGATCTCGACCGCGTGGTCGGAGGGGAGGCAGAGCACCTCGTCGAGGGAGTTCGTGTGGAGGGATTGCGTCCCGCCGAGGACGGCCGCGAGCGCCTCGACCGCCGTCCGGACGACGTTGTTGTACGGCTGCTGGGCGGTCAGCGAGCAGCCGGCCGTCTGGGTGTGGAAGCGCATCCACCAGGAGCGGGGGTTCTTCGCGTGGAACCGGTCGCGCATCACCCGCGCCCAGATCCGCCTGGCCGCGCGCATCTTGCAGATCTCCTCAAAGAAGTCGATGTGGGCGTTGAAGAAGAAGGAGAGCCGCGGGGCGAATTCATCCACGTCGAGCCCCTTGCGGCGGATGACGTCCTCGACGTACTCGATCCCGTCGCGCAGCGTGAAGGCCAGCTCCTGGATCGCCGTCGAACCCGCCTCCCGGATGTGGTAGCCGCTGATGCTGATCGTGTTCCAGTTCGGGACGTACTTCGTGCCGAATTCGACGGTGTCGCTGATGAGCCTCACCGACGGCTCCGGCGGGCACATGAAGGTTTTCTGGGCGATGAACTCCTTGAGCATGTCGTTCTGGATCGTCCCGCCGATCTGGTCAAGGGAGACCCCCTTGCTCTCCGCCGCCGCGCAGTACATCGCCCAGAGGGCGGTCGCGGGGGGGTTGATCGTCATGGAGGTGGTCACCCGGTCCATCGGGATCCCCTCCATCAGGGTCCGAAAATCGTCGAGGGTGTCGATCGCGACGCCGCAGCGGCCGCATTCGCCGCGCGCCTTCGGGGAGTCGCTGTCGTAGCCCATCAGCGTCGGGAAATCGAAGGCGGTGCTGAGGCCCGCATTGCCTTCCTTGAGGAGCATGTGCCAGCGGGCGTTGGTGTCCTTCGCGCTCCCCATCCCGGAAAACATCCGGAAGGTCCAGTAGCGGCCGCGGTAGCCGGTCGCCTGGTTGCCGCGGAGGAAGGGAAACTCGCCGGGCACGCCGATGTCCCGGACGAAATCCGTTTTTTCAATGTCTTCGGGTGCATAGAGACGTTTGATCTCAAGGTCGGAAACGGTGGAGCAGCGGGCCTTCTGATCGGGGGTCCGCGCAACGGTTTGCCGCACCTCCTCTTCCCACTTGTCGGAGAGTTCTTTCGATTGATTCAGCGTATTTTTTGTAAACATTTTTGAACAACCTGCTAAGCGCGGGACAAGTTCCCAGATCGCAATCGGTCTCTATCGTGAGAATGCAAAATCCCGAGGCGTGATGAAGCGGATCATCCCTATCCCAAACCCTCGTTCATTGTCAAGAAATTTCACCCTTTCTTGGGGACGCGCCGGGTCAAGCCGGTGCGCGTGAATTCCGCTTGAAATCTCCGACCGCACCGTTTAGAGTTGCGCCTCCAGGAAAAAGGTGTAGGGTGCGTTAGGCAGAAGCTGTAACGCACCCTACACCTGTCATTGCGAGGAGCGGAGCAACGAAGCAATCCGACGCAGTCGTTGCGAGGGCTTCAGCCCGAAGCAATCTCATCAATACAGAAACTTGTGGGATTGTTTCGTCGGCCTTTGGCCTCCTCGCAATGACGAATGGCACGTTTTTCATCGGTCTCAAGGAGGTTTTGATGCAATCGGTGGGAGTTTTAGTCTGCGGGTACAACAAAGAAGATGCGCAGGCGATCAAGGCCTTTCTCGACCGGACGCTCGAGGCGTATGTGATCCTGGTTAGCGCCTCGCAGAAGGCGGATGAGAAGATTATCGACATCCTCCGCGGCGGACCGGCGGAATGCTTCGCCGACGAGGAGACGAAAATTCTGATGTTCCTCGGTTTTACGGAGGTGCAGACCCACATGGTCTTGGAGGGATTTCCCGGCGGAGAGGGCGGTCTGAAGCGCCCGATCTTCTGCACGCTGACCGCCCAGAACCAGCGCTGGCCGCTTCGCGAACTGATCGAACACCTCGTGGAGGAGCACCGGCATTATACCGGAAAACGGAAGGGTTGACTGTGGCTGATGGTCTCGCAATCCATCATCCACATTGTCATTGCGAGAAACACAGTGACGAAGCAATCCCACGATATCGATCGATTGTAACGCATGGGATTGCGTCGCTTCGCTCGCAATGACCACGAGTGATATTTTTCAACGGGTGTTTTGTACATTCCGAAAGGGGGAGAGGCCGATGTCGCAGGATGTTGAAAGGGCGGAGGGGCTGAGCCAAGGAGAGCTGGTCCGGCTG
>CAKKRN010000012.1 GCA_919902745.1 Syntrophaceae bacterium
TGTACTGCGGGGCGGAGCGGGGCAGCGAGGGGAAGACGCTCCTCGCCGCCGTTCAGGAAACCCCGTTCCCCCAACCCCGCATCCGCGTCGAGGGAGGAACGGAGGGCGCCTTTCCGCTCCAGTGCCGCCACTGCCTCCAGGCGCCCTGTCTGGACGCCTGTCTCACCGGCGCGCTCCGTCGGGAGGAGACGAGCGGCATGGTGATCCTTCAAGAGGATCGCTGCATCGGTTGCTGGACCTGCACCGCCTTTTGCCCCTACGGCGTCATCTACCCCTCCCCCGAGCGGAAGATCGCCGTCAAGTGCGACCGTTGCCTCTACATGGAAAAGCCGGTCTGCGTGGACGTCTGTCCGACGCGGGCGCTGGAGGTGGTGGAACTCGACGGGATCGAAGAGCTCCTCCGGGAGAAACGGCAGAAAACGACAAAGGCGATGGCGGAGGCGGAGGCGGGTAACGAAGGGATCCGCCTTTTGGATCTCGGAAGATAATGATAATGATAACCAATCAGTCAGGAGTTGAATAACATATGGAAACGATTCATTTTAAGACGGTGGACCCGGTGAGCCAGGATCTTCTGCGTGATGCATCGCAAAAGGGGATCGGTCTCAACTGGGAACGGTATGAAAAACAGCAGCCGCAGGACGGCTTTCTCCGCCTCGGCCTCTGCTGCCCTTACGGGTGCATGCAGGGCCCCTGCAGGATCGATCCGTTCGGACGCGGGACGCAGAGCGGCATCTGCGGCCTCGACCGGGACGGGATGGTTGCCGCTTTTCTGCTTCGCCTGAGCCTCCAGGGCGCCCTGGAAACGATGGCCCTGCATCCGGGTTTGTGCAACACCGAAATCGCCTGGCCTGCTGCGCCTCTCGTTTCCAAGGCGGCTGCGGTTCCGGGAGAGACGGGCGGCCAACCCCTCCCGTTCGCGGAGATCCTCGAAAGCGTCCGGATGCTGGCCCGGCCTTCCGCCGCCCCCGAAACCCTGATCCGCCAGGCCATTCGCCTCGGGCTTCTCGGTGTCGGCCTGCTCGGGCAGGCAAAGCCCGAATCCGCCGTTAGAGGCATTCGCGTCGGATACGGCCTCCTCGCCGGTGAGGCGATCCGGATCGGCGTAACCGGACAAATCCCGAAGGCCACCGTCGAGGCGCTTCGGGAGGAGACCGCAGGCCTGAAAAATCCCGAAATTCTTCTTCTTTCCCTCGGCGACTGGATCCCTGCCGGTGAGAATTTCCTTCCCATCGCCTGCACGTCCGGCGAGACGGAGACCGTTCTCAGTTCAGGAAAATTGAACCTCCTCATTGCCGGGGACGGGACCGACCCGGGCGTTCTTCCCCTCTGCGGAAAGATGAAACTTTCCGTCATCTCCTCTGCGAATAGTGCCGGGACAGCGGAAATCCTGAAGCGCGCCCGTGACGCCTTCGACCACAGGGTCCCGGGCACCTTCACGCCCGACACGGCCCTGATCGCCGAGGGGCGTGTAAGCCTCGGGAACAATAACGTTCTGTCCGCCCTGAAGACCGGTGCATCCGCGCGGATTGCGCTGATCGGAGGCGCCGACACCCTGCTGCACTCCCTGGGACACCTTCCCACGGAACTGGCCAAGGCGCTCCGCGCCGAGGACCACGCCGTCGCCTCCTGGGGCGATGCGGCCCTCTGGATGATGAAGCAGGACCTTCCCATCGGTGTTCTGGACGCGCAGGAAGGTCCCCTGACCGCGGTTCGTGCCCTTACGGAAGCGGGGAGGCTTCCCTCTCTCATGGGGATCTGTTTCACGGGTCTCCGGAACAGCCGGGAATTCACCCTCGCGCTGGGGCTGGCCGCGCTCGGCCTCAAGGTCTTGATCGCCACACCCCTGCCCCTCTGGGGAAGCGAAAAGGTCCGCGCCCTGCTCCGCGAAAACCTGGCCGTCGCGGGCGGCATCCTGGCCCATTTCGACCACCCGGTCCGGCCGGATGAGATCCTGGACTGGTTTCTCCGGTCGTAAGATCCGGAAGGACCGAAGGAGGAACCATTTCATGACATGCATCATCGTTGGCGGCGGCATCGCGGGTTTTCAGGCCGCTATGACCTGCCGGGCCGTCTGGCCCGACAGGGCCGTGACCCTGATCGACGCCGAAAAAGAGACCGGTTACTACCGGACCTTGTTGCCCCAGTTCATGGTCGGGGCGCTCCCGGAGGAGAAGCTCTTCTTCCGGACGGGGGAGAATGATCCGCTCCTAACGGTCCGGACCGGCGTCCGCGTGAGATCCCTGGATCGACCATCCCGCAGCCTGACCCTGGACAGCGGAGAGACGCTCTGCTACGACCGCCTGATCCTCGCCCACGGCGGAGAGTCTTATCTTCCGGGCATCCTGGCCGGTCCGCCCTGCCGCGGAATATTCCCCGTCCGGGATCTGACCA
>CAKKRN010000013.1:0-3494 GCA_919902745.1 Syntrophaceae bacterium
CAGCGGGATAGGGTATGATGAAAAAGCTGACCATCGACAGTTCCGTCATCATCGCATCTCTCCTTGAAAATGAATCACGACACGGCGAGGCCATGCGGATTTGGGATGCCGTCATCGCGGGCGGGGATGTGGCCATCATGCCTTATTCAGTGTTCGTGGAGGTTGTGGCAGCGATTCGGCGCAGAACCGGCTCCGAGGAGCTGGCGAACGAGGTAAAGGAGGAGCTGCTCAAGATCGAGAATGTCTCCTTTGTCATTCTGGATCAAAGGGCGGCCGAAGATGCCGCCGATATCGCCATTCAAAATGGTGTTCGGGGCATGGACGCCCTGGTGATGCAGACTGCCAAGGAATATGAAACAGAGCTCGTCACGTTCGATGACGAAATGATGAAAAAATTCCAAACGCCATAAATAACGGAGAATTGAAGAGGTGAAGAAGGCAGTTCCTGGGCCGCGGAATCGAAGGCTGGACCGTCGGGATCCCGAAGGAGTAACGCTGTAATGGAAATTGAACCGGTCATCGGGCTGGAGATCCACGCCCAGCTCCTCACGGATGCGAAGATCTTCTGCGGTTGCTCCACGAAGTTCGGGGCGGCGCCCAACACCCACACCTGCCCCGTCTGCCTCGGGATGCCCGGGGTGCTCCCGGTGCTCAACCGGAAGGTCGTGGAGTTCATGATGAAGATGGCCCTCGCGACGCACTGTGTCATCAACCGGGAGTGCAACTTCGCCCGAAAAAACTACTTCTACCCGGATCTCCCCAAAGGGTACCAGATCTCCCAGTACGCCCATCCGCCCGCCGAGCACGGCTGGGTGGAGGTGGAACTCGACGGCGGGAAGAAGAGAATCGGGATCACGCGGATCCACATGGAGGAGGACGCGGGGAAGCTGATGCACGACGAGCACAACCCCGCAAGCTACGTCGATCTGAACCGGACGGGCGTGCCGCTGATCGAGATCGTCAGCGAGCCGGACATCCGGAGCGCGGAAGAGGCGGCGGCCTACCTCCGGCGTCTGCACGAGATCCTCGTCTATCTTGAGATCTGCGACGGGAACATGGAGGAGGGGAGCTTCCGCTGCGATGCAAACATCTCGCTTCGCCCGCGGGGGACGGAGCCCTTCGGGATCCGGGCGGAGCTCAAGAACATGAACTCCTTCCGAAACGTCCAGCGCGCCCTCGAATACGAGATCAAACGCCAGCAATACGTGCTCGAAGGGGGCGGCGCGGTCGTCCAGGAGACCCGCCTCTGGGACGACACGGCGGGCGTAACCCACTCCATGCGAAGCAAGGAGGAGGCGCACGACTACCGCTACTTCCCCGATCCGGACCTGGTCCCCGTCGTGATCGACGACGCCTGGATCGCGGAGATCCGGAAGGGGCAGCCCGAGCTGCCCTTAGAGAAACGGGAGCGGTTCATGCGGGAGTACCAGATAACGGCGTACGATGCGGGCGTCCTAACCGCGAGCCGGGCGCTGGCCGACTATTATGAGGAGGTCGTCCGTCTCTCCGGCGAGCCGAAGATCGCCGCCAACTGGGTCATGGGCGACATTCTGCGGTTTTTGAACGAGGAGAAACGGGAGATCCGGGAGTGCCCCATCGCCCCCGCCTCGCTTGCCGGGATGATCCGCCTCATTCAGGAAGGAACGATCAGCGGGAAGATGGCCAAAGAGGTCAGCGAGGCGATGTACAGAAGCGGCAAGACGCCGCAGGCGATCATCGAAGAGAAGGGCCTCTTCCAGATCACGGACGAGGGCGCCCTCACGAAGACGGTCGCCGGGATCCTGGAGAAGAACCCCGAACAGGTTGCCCAGTACCGCGCCGGAAAGGAGAAGGTGTTTGGCTTCTTCGTCGGCCAGGCGATGAAGGCGACCGGGGGGAAGGCGAACCCCCAGCTGATCAACGACCTCCTGAAGAAGATGCTGGCGGGCGACAGGTAATGGGAAAAGAGATCCGCACCGTTTTCTGGAAAGACGGAGCCGTCGTGATGATCGATCAGCGGGCGCTGCCGCTTCTGGAGCGGCATGTCACCTGCACCGATTACCATGAGGTCGTCGCTGCGATCAAGAACCTGACCATCCGCGGCGCCCCGGCGATCGGCGTCGCCGCGGCGATGGGAATCGCCCTCGGCGTTCGGCGCCTTCCCGACGCCTCTCCCGCGGCGATACGGAACGCCTTCACCGAAATCTGCAAGCAATTCGCCGCCACGCGTCCGACGGCCCGGAACCTCTTCTGGGCGATCGAACGGATGCGCCGCTGTTTCGACGAAACCCTGGCCCATCTCCCGGGACAGGACGAGGAATCCTGCCTTCCGGCGGCAGCCTCTTCCCGCCTTTCGGAACGATTCGCCTCCGGCCCGCAAAGCCGCGCCGAAAACATGCTATCACTTTCTCAAGGCGGCGATAGCCGCGCCTTGAGGGATGAGGTTCCGGTCGGGCAGGAAGCGGCCAGATCCTTGCGTCTAATTCGGGAGGCACTGATCACCGAGGCGATCCGAATCGGCGAGGAGGATATCGCGATCAACCGCCGTCTCGGCCGAAACGGATGCGCGTTGATCCCGGACGGCGCCCGGATTCTCACCCACTGCAACGCCGGGGCGCTGGCCACCGCCGGTTACGGGACCGCCCTGGGCGTCATCCGCGCGGCCCGGGAGGAGGGCAAAAAACTCCATGTTTACGTGGACGAAACCCGTCCCGTCCTGCAGGGGGCGAGGCTGACCGCCTGGGAACTGATGCGCGAAGCCATTCCCTGTACGCTGATTGCGGACAACATGGCGGGCTTCCTGATGCAGCGGGGAGAGGTCGATCTGGTCATCGTCGGCGCGGACCGTATCGCCGCCAACGGCGATACGGCAAACAAAATCGGGACGTACACCATCGCCGTTCTCGCCCGGGCGCATGGGATACCCCTCTACATTGCCGCACCCCTCTCGACGATCGATCCGTCGCTCGCCGATGGCGGACTGATCCCGATCGAGGAAAGAGACCCCGCCGAGCTGACCCATTGCGGCGGCGTCCGGACCGCCCCGGAGGGGATTTCCGTCTGGAATCCCGCCTTCGATGTGACGCCCCACGATCTGATTACGGCCATCGTTACCGAGGCGGGCGTGATCCGTCCGCCCTTTGCGGAGGGGATCCGGAACTCCTGGCCGTCACCGGCCTGAATCAATACCCTTTTTCCCGATTCACCTCGTGCAGAAAGGGGTCGCCCGCAAGATACCTTCTGAGGTTTTCATACAGGATCTCCACGGTCTGTCCCTGCAGAATCCCCGGTCGGTAACGCCGCCATTCCCTTCCCTGTTTCATCCGCATGCAGGCGGCGGCGTCTTTCACAAACATCAGCATCAGCTCCAGAACCACCTCCCCCATTGCGGCGCCGTGGAGACCGCTGGCGTTTGCGACTCGGATCCCGCTTTTTAGAATCTCTTCCGGCAGCCGGTCGACGCCGGCCGTCATCACCTGGATCCATTTCAAGCGGCCGGTTCGCGCCGGCAGATT
>CAKKRN010000013.1:3594-8033 GCA_919902745.1 Syntrophaceae bacterium
ACGGGTGAGAAGGACGGTCTGATATGACGGCAGGTGTGGCGGAAACCCGTTGACATGGCGGGCCGTTCTTCGTATCGTTCCCCCGCATAAAATCAAGCTGCATCTGCGCGGGTCGCTCTTGCACCGGGAAAGATCTTCGAAGAAAAGAGAGAACCTCATGAACAAAGGAATCTGGTATGCCGTCGGCGCCTATGCAACCTGGGGATTATTTCCCGTTTACTGGAAATGGCTTCATCGGGTTCCGGCATTGCAACTGCTCAACCACCGCATTATCTGGTCATTTCTGACGCTCTTTATCATTATTCTGTTCTTGCGCCGGCGGAAAACGTTCCAAACGGTCGCATTGACTCCGCGTATCCTCGGCGCCAGCCTCATGGCAGCCGTGCTGATCAGCATCAATTGGCTTACGTATGTTTGGGCGGTCAATGCCGGATTTATCATCGAAACTAGCCTGGGATATTTCATCAACCCTCTCCTGAGTGTTCTGATGGGCGTCTTTTTTTTTCGAGAACGCCTGCGCCCATGGCAGTGGGTTCCCCTTGGGCTGGCGGCGGCGGGCGTCCTTTACTTGACATTTGCCTACGGCTCCCCGCCATGGATTGCACTGACCCTGGCATTCTCCTTTGGGATCTACGGGATCGTCAAAAAAACCACTGCGCTCGGCTCTTTTTACGGCCTGACCCTGGAGACGGGCATCCTGCTTCTGCCGGCGACGCTATATCTGCTTCATGCCGAGATAGCCGGTCAGAGTGCGTTTCTCCATACCGGAACGCCTCTGGATATTCTCCTTGTCGGTTCAGGATTGGTGACCGCCATTCCGCTGTTGATGTTTGCTTCGGCGGCACGGCGCATTCCGCTTTCGCTGTTGGGCATTCTGCAATACATCGCCCCAACGCTGCAATTTCTGCTGGGTGTGCTCGTTTACCGGGAACCGTTCACGCACGCGCAGCTCATTGGTTATGGTTTTGTCTGGATGGCATTGATTATTTTCGGCTTGGAAAGTTTGATCGCCTATCGCACGCAACCCGCAGCGACAGCGGCGGAATAGACCATAAATTCCGCTGTTCCCCTGTTCATTTTTATCCTCCCTTGAGGTTAGGATTGTCGAAGTCAACCGGTGCGAGACGCTCATTTTCGTTTCACCCCTTTGTCGAGCAGGAATTGTTCCAGGACCTCGTAAGGCTGAGCCCCGACCACGGCCTCATCATCGACCACAAAGGTGGGAACGGACGATATCCCCAGTTGATAAGCCAGGTCCCAATCGGAATTGACGGCATCCTGAAAGGTTCCCTGTTTCAGGACTTTTCTGGCCTCCTTTTCGGGAAGTCCTGCCGCGTTGACCAATCCCGTCAGTACACCGATCTTTGCGATATTCTTGCCGTCCGCAAAGTAGGCATGAAAGACGGCGTCGTGGAACGCGTCCCCTTTCCCCTCGGTTTCCGCCCATTTGCCTAATTCCTGGGCGCGCCGGCTGTTATAGGTTTTCTTTCGTTCCCCCAGCGGCAGGCCCAGTTCCTCGGCTGCCCTCTTCAAACGGGCCATCGCCTGCGGCATGTCGATGATCCTCGCGGCATAGACCTCTTTCATAGCAAGCCCCGCCTCTGGGGTTTCAGGGTGGAGAGGAAACGCCCTCCACCGGACTTCAATCTCAAAATTCTCCCGCAACTTTTCAATACGCCCGGTACTGAAGTAGCACCAGGGTCAGATATAATCTGAAAATACTTCAAGATGTTTTGGCATCATCCTCTACCCTCCTATTGAGGTTTTACGTTAACATCGGAGACAAAGGGATGATAGGCCCTCTGCATACTTGCCGGATAGCGTGGGGATGTTATGGTTCAAGCAGAAGAATCATAGTTGGCTAACCACTTGACCGGTGATATGAGCATCCGGAATGTGGCCGGCAATCCCGAGATGGTTACGTATAGCTACAAGTCCACGGCACGCGGTATCGAATTGAGGTGAGGATTACCGCTTATAGTCAAGCCCTTCAAGGTTAAAACCTTTTTCTCGAAATAATCTTAGACAGGCATCTGCGACGACGTTGTCGTATAAGATACCTCTGTTCTTCTCGATTTCATTCAGAGCTGCATCAATGCCCAGGCCCGGACGATAGGGCCTGTGTGAGGCCATGGCTTCCACCACGTCGGCAACAGAAAGAATGCGGGCCTCGATGAGAATGTCATCCCCCTTCAGGTTTCGTGGATAGCCGGAGCCATCTATCCGCTCATGGTGCTGGCGGACGATCTCCGCCAGGGGCCAAGGTGATTCCACATCCTTCAGCATCTCGTACCCCTTCTTTGCGTGTTCTTTAATCAGGGAAAACTCGATTTCAGACAGTTTTGTCGGCTTGGACAATATCTCCGCAGGGATCGATAGTTTTCCGATGTCATGGATGGAACCGGCCATCCGGATGCCCTCGATCTTTTCGGGGGGAAGTCCCATCTCGGCGGCAATTGCGCGGGCAAGATCCGCAGACCGTTTCTGGTGGCCGGATGTATAGGGATCTCGTGTCTCCACAGCGGCTACCATGACCTGCATGGTCGCGCCGACAGCCTTCCTGAGACTTTCGAGGGTATCTTGGAGTTGTTTCTCCGCCTGCTTGCGCTCGGTGATGTCCTCATAAATAATAAGCTGCTTGCCGGTAGGCAGGGTTACCGGCCTGAACATGATTGTTCTGAAGGCGCCTCCCTTACACCTCACCTCGTAAATACGGGGCCTTATCTCAAGATTCGGGTAGCTGCTCAGATCCTCCTTCCAGTCCGACATGACTTCCCTGCGATATTCAGGATCCGGATATGCCGCTCTGAACCATTCCTTGCCTGTGGGAATATCGGACAGATCATAACCAAAGATTTTCACAAAGGCGGGGTTCACATATTCGTATCGGCCATCAATGTCTATTAAGCACATCCCCAGTGGCGTCTTGTCGCTGAGCGTTTTGAAACGTTCCTCGCTCTCCCGCAGAGCCTCCTCGGCACGGTGGCGCTTTTTTTCTTCCCCTATGATGAGCCAGGCTTTCAATCCATAGTAAGAAAATAAAACCCCGCCCAGCAGTAGCAGACCGATGACCAAGATAAGATTGTTCCTGAAATCTTCAAGTGAAGCGATAATTTCATCTTCAGGCGAGGCGACAACAACAGACCAGAAAGTGTTCCCGAAGTGGATGGGCATGAAGACGGCATGTTTCTTGACGACCTCAACCTTGCCATCTCGAATCTCATCAAAGGTATAGATGGTAGCACCTTGATGGCCCTTGAGCATATCCTCGGCCATGGCCAGGATGGAGGGGAAATCTTTGTAGTTCTCAAAGACCGATTTACCTGTATGTCCGGGCACAGGGCAGTAGAGTTCCATCCCCTTCCGGCTGGTCACCCGGGCATAGCCCGTCTTCCCTATTTTAATCCCTTCGAGGTATCGTTTCGCCAGGGTTTGAAAATTAATCGTGATGGCAATCGTGCCCTGGAAGGTCTTGTTCCTGAAAACGGGCACATGGAGGGCAATGGTGTCGTATCCCTGGACAGCGAAAAAAACGTCGCTGACGACGGGTGTATGGGTGCGCATGATTTCGCGGACATGCGCCTGATTAGAAATATCCCTGCCCACGGCTTCGGGATTGAAAGGAAACGTGTAAATAATCCTGCCCGCTGCATCCACACGAGTAATCGCCCTGATCCTTTCCTGATTTGATTTATACAAGAGCTTAATGTTCTCTTTACCCGCCTTGTCCATCTTGATGACCGGGCTCGATTCAGACAGAGCGGTCAGGGTGCGCGTCCAGTTGTTAAAAAAGTCTTCTATCCCACGTGCGGCATGCCTGGCGTGAAGCAACTGCTCGTTATTAATGTGCTTTATGGCTTCCTGTTTTGCCTGGTTATAGAAGGAAGTGAAGAGAAAGGAACAAAAACCAATAATTACAATTAAAAAAAGAATTATGTGTCTAGGTTTCATTTCAACCTCTCAACGCCTTGCAGACCTTTCGTCTGAGTCTCGATAGGGCCGACGGTTACCACTGAGTAATCTCGCATAATTCCCAAAATCCGGCAATCATTAACTTTCGCAGGAAGACAGTCGGATTCCACACGAAGGTAAAATACGCTGTAAAGACATCGCATGTTTCTAACAAAATCTTCTCTAACCTTTAATTTTCGAGAAGTGTAGTGTGGGGAATGGCAAATATAAATATATGCCATTCCCCACATTTTCCTCTAAGATTTATTGTCCAAAAGCAGCAAATTTATTGATAGCAAGAAGCAGATACCAGCGGCTATACCGAACCAGCGCGGGCTAAATTCAGCAATATCAGAACCCATGAATTTACTAATGACTCCTATTGCCAGGCTTACCAATCCCGCAAAGATTATAGCTATTGCTAAGTTCCTCATTTTTTTCATGCCTTGTCACCTCCTTTCCCTGCTATTAGATTTACTCCATACAAC
>CAKKRN010000014.1 GCA_919902745.1 Syntrophaceae bacterium
AAAAAAAAGGGAGGCCATCAGCCTCCCTGCGGATTTTATCTCTTGGAGAACTGGAACCGCTTGCGGGCCCCGGGCTGACCGTATTTCTTTCTCTCCTTGATGCGGGAGTCCCGCGTCAGAAAACCGGCCTTTTTCAGGGCCGCCCTCAGATCCGAATCGTATTCCACCAGCGCCTTGGAGATGCCGTGCTTGATGGCGCCGGCCTGACCGGCCATGCCGCCCCCATCGACGTTGATGTAAAAATCGAGGAGACCCTTCTTCCCCGTCATCTCAAGAGGCTGCTGGATGATCATCTTCAGGCTTTCCCGGGTGAAGTAGTCATCGAAGTTCCGTTTGTTCACCTGCCAGACGCCGGTGCCCTCCTTCATATAGACCCGGGCAATGGCGCTCTTTCTCTTCCCTGTCGCGTAAAACCGTTTTTCCGTCATATCCCTCTCCAGATCGTGTTCGCGGACCCGATATTTCTTCCGTCGCGCATATTATAACTGCAGAATGCGGGGGCACTGCGCCTCGTGCGGATGGTCGCCGCCGGCGTAGATCTTGAGCTTTTTCAGCATGGCCCGCCCCAGCGTATTCTTGGGGAGCATCCCCTTCACGGCCGCCCGCAACAGCTCTTCCGGTTTTTCCTTGATCATCTTGCCCGCCGCCGTGGCCTTGAGGCCGCCCGGATAGCCGGAGTAGCGGTAATAGATCTTGTCCGTCAGCTTCTTGCCGGTCAGGCTGATCTTTTCGGCGTTCACCACTATCACGAAATCCCCCGTATCCGTATGCGGGGTATAAACGGGTTTGTGCTTTCCCCTCAGGCGGTGGGCGATCTCGCTCGCCAGCCTTCCCAGGATCCTGTCCCCGGCATCCACGAGATACCAGTCACGACGGATCTCCCCCTGCTTTGCCTGATATGTCTTCATCATTTCACCCAATGCCTATGATTTTGAAACTGGAGAGATACGCAAATTCGCGCCCTTTGTCAAGTAAAAATCTGCATAAAACAGCAAAAAGAAATCCCCCGCCCGATTCGTTACCCCGTCTTTCACTTCCCCATCCCGTAGAGTGAAAAAACGACCATCACGGCCCTGTCGTCCTCGCGATCGGAGACATTGAGTTCCACATTCCAGCACTGTTTCCGGTATTGCAAGCCGTAGGTGGATTCGACTGTCCTGCGATCGAGCTGGTTTCGTCTCAGCAGATAGGTCGCGCCGAGGGAGGAGGTCAGAACCGCCTTCAGGGAGAGGTTGATCTCCTCCAGCGTGTCCCGGGTGTAACGATACCCGGCGGACGCCGAATCCCCACGAGGATCGGACAGGGTCAGGTCGTAATTGTTCTGTCTCCAATTTCCTGAATTCACGTCAAATTTGTTGCGCGCCGACAGGGAGAGATAGGGAAGAGGCGCCAGATCCAGCTCCAGATCGACATCACGGAAAGGCCGGTTGTCATTCCCCGCCGCTGTTACGTCCCGTCTCGCCTCCCGGATGTCGTAGGTCTGACCGATCTTGAAGCGCATCATCTCGCGGTAGCGGATCTTTCCATCCTTCGCCCGCATCCGTGCGAGAAGCGTGTTGGTGACGGCATAGGTCAGGCTGTGCTGCGCGGGGATCCGGTCCAGAAAATCGGGGGCGTGATCCTGCGATGCGTCGGGGATGAAGGTGTAGGTGATCTCCGGTCGGATCCCGTGCCGAATCTTCTCCACATCTGCGCCCTTGACGTCAAAAATGCGGTGCATCTCTGTGGAGAGGGTCGTCCCCAGCGCGAAGATCTCCCGGTCGCCGTATTTGTCCCCGGTATCGGTCATGGAATCCGACCGCTCCCAGACATCCCCGCGAAAGCCCGCCTGCGGCGTGACCCGGGCATAGGATCCCAGCTTCAGCGGCATGAAGAGGGTCGGGCTGATCTGCCAGAGATGGCCCTTCTGCCCCTCCTGACGGAAAAAATGATCATAGCCGGCGGTGAATTCGAGTTGAAAAGGGCTGCCGAAGAGGGGCTGCCGGAATCCCGTGAGGGTCGCCTCCGGATATTTCTGCAGCGTCCCATTGTTGTCGGGAGAGGAAAAGTCATCGGTATAGCGCGCCAGGGCGGTCAGGTTGTACAGGGACCAGTCTTTTGTCAGACGGACCGTGGAATCGAGCGATCCGAGAGATTCATCCCCGAGGAAGGAGACTCGACTAAACCGCTCTTCCCCGCTCGGGGAATAATGATCCAGATAATAGTTGAAGGAGGAAAAATCCTTGAAATACCAGCGGTCCGACACCCGGCGGATATCGCTTCGGAGGCTGAAACCGTCCGCAAAGGTTGTTTCGTGGTTGAGGTAATAGGACCAGCGGTTCCGATCATCCTGCCAGTCACGGCTCATGGTCCCGACACCATCCGTAACCCGCTTGCGGTCGTTGATGAAATCCCCATAGAAGACGCCGAACGAATCCGCACCGGCGGCGTAACGGAACTCCACCCCCTCCTTGAATCCCCGTTTCTCCAGATAACGCTGGGAAAACGTGGCGTCGGAGCTGTCGGAGACGGCCCAGTAGAAGGGGATCTCTATGTCCAGACCGTTTTTGTCGCGGGAGTAGGCAAGGCGGGGGAAGAGGAGGCCGGTCTGGCGCGTTGTTTTGGCGGGGAAGATGAGATAGGGCAGATAGAGGACGGGAAGATCCCTGACAAGGAACCGGCCATGTTTCAGCGTGCCGTAGCCGTCGACGGTCAATTCGACTTCTTTGCCCGCCAGCCGCCAGTCGGGATCATCCCCATCGCAGGTGGTCACCGTGCCGTTTTCCAGCCGGTAGGTCGCTTCCGACTTCTTTTCGATCTTTTCTCCCCGGACGTAAAGATGGTTCCGGGCGATGAACATCCTTCCCTCATCCACCGTTCCGGTCCGGGAGACGATATTGAACGAGACCTTCTCGCCCTCGAGGAGGTCCTGATCGCTTCGGAGCAGCACATGGCCGACAGCCAGGGCCTGGCTCGTGCCGCGGTAAAGGGTCACGGCGTCGGCCTTCAGATCCCCCCCGGAAAAGGTGACCCGAACCTTTCCCGCCGCGTGAAAGGCGTCCTTATCCCCATCGTAGGCAATGCTGTCCGCCTCAATGGCGACAGGCACGGGGACACCTTGCCGCAAGGTGTCCCCACTATCCGTCTCGAAAGCCCCGATCGGTGAAGCCGCCAGGCAGGCTAAAAACAGCGTTGCCAACAAAAAACAGACCTTGTTCAGCCTTTGCACCTCAGCATCTTTCCACGCCGCCCCGATCGCCCGGTTCCCGGACACCGAAACCCGTTTTTCCGCCTCTGATCATCCGGTGGCGCCTCTTGATTTCTCCGACCAGATAGAGGGAGCCGGCCGCACAGACGAGATCCTCCTTCCCGGCAAGCGAAAGGGCGCGCCTCAGCGCGTTGCCCGGATCCTCGACCACTTCGACGGCCCTGTTAAACTTTGCCGCCAATGGCCGCAGGGAATCCGGAGGCAAGGCCCTCTCGCTGTGCGGACGGGTGAGAATCACCCGGTCGGCCAGCGGGAAGAGCCTCCTCGCCATCGTCCGGTAGTCCTTATCCCCCAGGACGCCAAAGACCAGGATCAGCCGCCGATGGGGAAAATCGTTCTGTAACGCCCTGCGGAGCGCAGCCACCCCCGCCGGATTGTGCGCGCCATCCACGAGCAACATCGGTGAGCGCTGGAGAATCTCCAGCCGCCCTTCCCATTGCGCCTGTTTCAGGCCTTTGGAAACGGCGGCATCATCCACCCGGAAACGGGCATCCCCGATCAGCTCCACGGCGCCCAGCGCCAGCGCGGCATTGGAAATCTGGTGCCTTCCCATAAGGGGGCATACCAGCCGTTCCCGGCTTCGACCGATGCCGAGGTATGAAAACGTCCCATCCCGATGGACGATCGTGCGAATCTCTTTCCCGACCCGGTACAGAGATGCCCCTCTTTCCCGGCAGATCCCCTCCAGGGTCTCGATGACGGGCTTCTGTCGGGCTGCGGTGAGACAGATTCCCCCCTCCTTGATGATCCCGCCCTTTTCGCGCGCGATCTGCTCCAGCGTGTTGCCGAGGTACTCCCGGTGTTCGAGGGAGATGTTGGTGATGACAGAGACAAGCGGGATGACCACGTTGGTGGCGTCCAGCCTGCCCCCCAGGCCTACTTCCAGCACGGCAATATCCGCCTTCTTCCTTTGAAAATGGAGGAAGGCCATTGCGGTGAGGAATTCGAAATAGCTCACGGTCTCCCGAACGCCCCTTTTCACCGCTTCCGCGCCGGCTACGATTTCCTCGCGGCGGATCATCCGGCCGTCGATTCGGATCCTTTCCCGAAAATCGATCAGATCCGGAGAGGTGTAAAGCCCGGTCCGGAACCCCGCCGCGGTCAGCAGCGAGGCCGTCATCGCCGCCACGGAGCCTTTGCCGTTGGTGCCGGCGATCAGCACGGCGGGGCAGCTCTCCTGGGGATTGCCGAGCCTCTCCAGGAGGGAGCGGACCGGATCGAGTCCGAGACGGATTCCCAAGGGGTTCAGAGATTTTAGATATGCAAGCGACTCGCGATAGGTCATGGACGATGGTTGCCAATAAAAGGGCGCCTCTGTTGCAGCTTTGCGGCCTTTTTCGGCAGGCTAATCCGCCGTCACCTTGAATACCTCGTCACCGGGACGGACGCGGTCCGCTACCCGGATGCCGATATAGTCGCCGGCAACCGCCTGGGCCACCTTCTGGTTGTTGACCTCCATGGAATCGAGCGGCATGGTCATATTGGTGGTATGCCCCGTGAATTTCAGGGTATCCCCGACCCTGATCCCGCCATCCGTGATCTTGACGGCGGCCACACTCGGTTTGGAAAAAAACTTCACGACTTCGCCGATCCTCTGTTCACCCATAGCCGATCCTCCTTCCAATGACGATCCCGGGCAAGGGCCCGTGCCATAAACACTTTGGAGGGAAAATATCGCGTTTTCGATGAAAAGACAAGGGGGGAAAGCGGGGAAAATAAAGAGGGCGGGTTGACGGCCCGCCCTCGCACCTCTCTATTTCTTCGGCGCCGACGCCTTTTTCCTGGGTTTCTCCGCCTCGGCATTCCGGACGAATTCAATGACGGACATGGGTGCATTGTCGCCCGCGCGATATCCGGACTTGACGATTCGGGTATAGCCGCCGGCCCGGTCTTTATAGCGCTCCGACATCTCGCCGAACAGCTTGCCCACCACGTCGCGCTCACGCACATAGGAGGCGGCCTGCCTCCGGGCATGGAGATCCCCCCGCTTGCCGAGGGTGATCATCTTGTCCGCCACCTTTTTGAGCTCCTTGGCCTTCATCTCGGTGGTCTGGATCTTCTCATATTTCAAAAGGGAGGTCACCATCGTCCTCAGCATCGCCTTGCGGTGGCTTGTCGTCCTTCCCAGTTTGCT
>CAKKRN010000015.1 GCA_919902745.1 Syntrophaceae bacterium
CGACATGGGGATTGATGATCCGTATTGGGAGCATTGGCCTGTAAATTCCGCTCCTGCATAATGTAAAAGGACAATCCTTTATAGGCATCAGTATATGTATATCACATCATTTTCAGGCACAAAGAAAACGACCGGTTCCTCTATCCCCTGAGCTTTCGCATCTTTGTGAACATCAACGGGGTTAATGCCTGAACATACCGGGTCTTTCTCCCAAAAAGACCGGAGTGCCACAAACTTGCCACTGAATTTCTCGGCGTTATTTACCATGACGTTAACCTTCATGCCAAAGTCCTCCTCTATGGCCTTCATCGTAAACTGTCCCGATAATACACCTCCTGGTGATGGTGTCAAATCATTTCAAACTCCTGATTTCATCTGGATCGGCATAAGAGAAACAATATTTATAAATTACGCTTCCTTAACGAAACAGGCTTTGATGGATGTATGCGGTCAAATCGCCGAGCCTGTTCGTGTAGCTGCCGTATTCATTGTCATACCAGCCGAATATCTTGGCGTGAACAACGGGGATCCGCATGGTCGATTGTGATAACGTCTTGAGAAACGCGTCCGGTAGATCGGGGACATTGGAGAGGTCCACATCAATGAATGCGGTCCGGGTATGGTTGAATTGTCCTTCGATCACAATGGCCGCATCCATTCCGATCAGATCGGTCGATACGTTCTGCTCTTCCGAATAGACCACCAGATGTTCGGGATCGTTCGCCGCCTTTTTATAGATGTCGTTGAGCCTGTCTCTGCTGAGGGGGGCATGAGCGCCGTCTTTGTTTGCACGGGTTTGAAAAGTCGCATTCAAGACGATCAAAGATTCCGTATTCGTAGGCACCCGGATCGAATCCGCCATAA
The DNA here is from genome assembly GCA_919902745.1 of Syntrophaceae bacterium. GTDB lineage: Bacteria > Desulfobacterota > Syntrophia > Syntrophales > UBA5619 > UBA5619. The sequence continues at coordinate 865 of CAKKRN010000015.1, forward strand.
AACCGATATTTTTCACCTCCGGAATCACCTGACTCAACGCTTCGGCGGCATTGGTGGACGTGAGGATGATGTTGTTCAGCGTGCTTCTGTTCTTGCGCAGATCCTTTTCGCCGGCCTTCGGCGTCTTATCGAGGATGCTCTGCGAATTTGTGACTGCATGAACCGTTGACATCGATGCGGTGAGGATCCTGCTGGTCGCTTGATCTTCGAGGAGCGGCTTGATCATGTGCGCGAGGCCGGTTGTCGTGCAGGAAGCGGCTGATACAACCTGATGTTTTTTATAGTCGAATGCGGTGTGGTTGATCCCGTAGATGAGCGTGATCGCCTCGTCCGGCATGGCCAATGCCATGTTTTTTATTTTGAATGCCGAGGAATTGATAACGACTTTTGCGCCGCCGGCAAGGTGTCCGGTGATGGAACCGTTTTTGTCATCCGGAGCGATGGTCGGGTCCTGAAATTTTCCGGTGCATTCCACCACCACATCGACGCCGTGGTTCCGCCAGCCGATATCGGCGGGGTTTCGCGCCTCCCGCAGAATGGTGACGGGGATGCCGTCGATGAGGAGCGCGCCCCTCTTTTCATCAACAATCCGGATCATCCTTTCCGCCTTGACGCCGCGCAGGAACCGATGGATGGTTCCGTAGGTCGCATCCTTTTCGATCAATTGAGCGACGGCGGAAAGTCCGGTACCAACCCCTCTGCCGACATTGACGACGATCTCCTGAAAATATTTTCTGCCGATATGGTGCCAGAGCGTAAGCTTCCCAATTCGCCCCAGGCTGTTGACGCCGAGAACCGGTCGCCTGCATTCAAAAACCTCCACTTGACTCACACGCCACCATCCTTTCTTTTCAGAAACAGCCGCGAATACAGCTCTTCAGAAACCAAAGAGGTCCCCCGCTCAGAGGCTGTTGGCTACAAGCTTTAGGAGATCGATCATCCGGCAGGAGAAGCCCCACTCGTTATCGTACCATGAAAGGACTTTGATCAGATTGCCCTCGATCACCATGGTCGATTTTCCGTCCACGATGCAGGAATGCGGGTTGCCCAGATAATCGATCGAGACCAGCGGTTCATCCGAATAGGCGAGGATTCCCTTCATTTTACCCTCGGCCGCCTCTTTCAGCGCGGCGTTGATCTCTTCGACGGTCGCATCTTTCTCGATTTCGGCAACGAGGTCCACGACCGAGACGTCCGGTGTCGGAACCCTCATGGAGAATCCGTTGAGCTTTCCCTTCAGCTCCGGAAGCACGAGACCGACGGCTGTTGCGGCCCCGGTGGTCGTCGGAATCATGGACATGGCGGCGGCCCTGGCCCTGCGAAGATCCGGATGCGCAAGATCCAGGATCCTCTGGTCATTCGTATAGGAATGGATGGTGGTCATCAACCCTCTTTTGACCCGGAAGTTCTCATGCAGAACCTTTGTGAAGGGCGCCAGGCAATTGGTGGTGCATGAGGCGTTGGAGATGATGTGGTGCTTTTGTGGATCATACCGGTAGTCATTGACCCCCATGACGATCGTGATGTCCTCGTCTTTGGCGGGAGCGGAAATCAGCACCTTTTTGGCGCCGCCGGAGGTGATATGCACCTGCGCCTTATCCCGGGAGGTGAAAAGACCCGTCGATTCGATCACGATATCGACCCCCATCTCCTTCCAGATCAGCCTGGCCGGGTCCTTTTCGGAAAACACCTTGATCTCTTTGCCGTCGATGATGATCGAATGGTCTTTTGCCTGGACATCGCCTTTGAAGATTCCGTGCACGGAATCATATTTGAAAAGATGGGATAAAGTTTTCGCATCCGCGATATCGTTGACCGCGATCCATTCGATGGACGGATCGCCTTCCGCGGCCCTGATGATGTTCCTCCCGATCCTTCCGAAGCCGTTGATTCCTACTTTGATGGCCATTCCGCGTTCCCCCTTCTTTTTGCCCGCTGCCGGAACATGGGCGTTGTTCGGGGACACGATGCGGCATCATGTCCCCGTTCCGCCGATTGTATCACCATACAGAAAAGTGTCAACACATTAAGGATTATCGTCCCGGGGATTTCGATGGCTACGAAACAAAAAATCGATCCTTCAGCGGCTTTTTTTCACGCCGACGCGATCGCAATATGCCGCCACCGGGCAGCCGCTGCAGAGAGGAGAAACGGGACGGCAGGTGTTCCTCCCGAAGGCGACGAGCAGCGTGTTGTAGCGGGACCAGTGTTCCGGGGGCAATTTTGCCCGCAGCGCGAATTCCGTCTCGTCGGGGGTTTTTGTCCGGACGTAGCCAAGCCGGTTGGAGATCCGGTGCACGTGGGTGTCCACGCAGAGACCGACCCCGTTGAAACCGAGGGTGACAACGAGGTTGGCCGTCTTTCGCCCGACCCCCCGGAAGGTCAGAAGTTCTTCGATGCTGTCCGGTACGCGGGAGTGAAAACGGTCGATGAGCTCCCGGCAGACATGCAGGATCGTTTCGGCCTTGTTCCGGTAAAATCCGACGGGATAGATCGCCTTCCGTATCTCCTCTTCGGGAAGGGCCACCATCTCTTCCGGCGTGGAGGCGAGGGCGAAGAGCCGCTCCGTTGCCGCCGCCGTCACTTCATCCTTGGTCCGGAGGCTGAGGAGCGTGGAGATCAAGATCTCAAATGGGTCGCGGTGTTCCAGGGCCAGCTTCGTAACGATGGGAAGCTCATTTTTTTCCAGCTCCCGCTCCAGAAGACGGATGATTGCCGCCATGTTCCTGTCGTCCATCCATCTTCTCCGACTGCGAGGGGTCGTCAGTCATAGCCCTCGTCATTGGCCAGCATATCGAGATGGAGCGTGGCGATGTCCTCCACGTCCAGGTCCGCCTTCTGTTTCGCCTCCCGGGAGTCGACGATCTTGATGTAACGCTTGCACTCGTTGCAGACATCGACGCGGTAACGTTCATCCCCGTCGATCGTGAAGTAGGCAAGGCTCTGCTGCTCCTCGTTGCCGCAAAAGGGGCATTTGATGTGCCGGTAGTTCCACTCGAAGCCGCACTGATTGCAGAAAAGGTAACGGTTTTCCTTCTTGCCCCGAATCTCGCCGATCTTGGGTTCGCGGCCGCAGATGGGGCAGTAACCCTCCTCCCAGCCCGCCTTCGCGGCTGCGGCGCCGTAGCGTGTCACAACCATCTCCAGGGCCGGCCTCAGGCTCTCTTCAATGAAGAGCTCCACAAGATCGAAGGAGGAATTTTCCTCATCGTCTGCCGCCTCTTCTTCCTCGGGCAGCGGGTTGAAGGATTCGTAGATCAGGTCGTTGAAACGGATTTCACCCTCGATGATCTTCCTTGCCATTTCATCGGTTTCGCCGGGCGCCCTCTTTTCCGCGATTTCCAGCAGGGCAAGAAAATAGTGCTGAGGTTCGGTGAGGTCGCCGATGACCGAAGAGAAATCGACGAGGGGGAATCCCCCGGCCATCTTGGCCGGGATCAACTTTTCATCGACGGGGAATGTCTCCCGCTGCATCCGTCGGCGGTATTCCTCGCGGAGGATCATGATCTCCTCCAGGATATCGAGAAGTTCCGTGTAATGGGGGCTTAGAGCCCGGTGTGTTTGTATCGTCTGCAATGAATCTTTCAATACCGTCGCCATGCCGGCTGATCTCCTTTGTATTGTACGAAGTATGGCGGTCTATATCCCCTTTCCTGCTCAAGTTCAAGTGATATTTGCCGAGGTCTCGGTTGGGCCTGCGTTGAAAATATGGATTCAAATACAATATATTACAAGCATGGCGTTGGCCTGCACGGCGATCTGCGGCAGGCCGGGGCGGACGATCTTCCCGAGATCCGTGATCCTGGATCTGTAACGCGCCGTCAAGGTGCTGAACCGGGCCGTCATTGTTAAAAAAGGGCGACTAAAAATTGCCAGGAGATTGTGCTTGACGACTCCGGGGAAAGCCCATATACTGCG
>CAKKRN010000016.1 GCA_919902745.1 Syntrophaceae bacterium
CTGGAGACCCTGGAATACACCGGGATCAAAAGCCCGCCCGAAGGGCGCTAATTCATTGCCTGCAAATGAAGTCATCGAGCAGGCATTGCGCAAAGATGTTCCCCTGTATCCTGAACTGGCGGTCAGGGAATTGGTTGCTAACGCCATCATTCATCAAGATTTTTTTATCCGCGGTACGGGACCGATGATCGAGATATTCTCCGACCGCATGGAAATCACCAATCCCGGTTCTCCTCTCGTAAGGACGGAACGCTTCCTCGACAGCCCGCCGAAGTCCCGCAATGAATCGTTGGCATCCTTCCTGCGGCGAGCGGGTATCTGCGAAGAACGCGGAAGCGGTGTCGATAAAGTTGTGTTTCAGACGGAATATTATCAATTACCCGCCCCCGTATTTGAAGTGATTGACGATCACACACGGGCCATATTATTTGCCCATAAACCGTTTCAAGCGATGGAAAAGGATGACCGTATCAGGGCTTGTTACCTTCATGCTTGTTTGAAATACGTGAATCGTGAATTCATGACAAACACCAGCTTGCGTGCAAGATTCGGGATAGAAGCAAAAAACAGTGCGATTGCCTCGCGTATCATCCGCGACGCTATAGAAGAAGGTTTGGTCAGGCTCTATGACCCCAAAACATCGCACAAGTATAGAAAATATATACCGTTCTGGAGTTAGGCAGCAATAAGCCATTTCATTTGACGGTCATTTGACAGAAAGGCTTAAATCGACAACCACAAGAAGCGGATTGATAAACGAACAATTTAAATATCAATCGGTTACTGATTTAATTGCCGGAGCTTTTTACTTGACGATCTTCTGACCACAACAAGGCAGGCAACAAATGAAAGCAACCACAGAAAAAGCCTTTGAAGCCTACATTCAGGAAACCCTGGCCAGGAACGGCCTGCCCTTTGTCACCGTCGATATGATACCCTGCTGCCCCTTGTATTGAGCGGTCGGAGAGAAGAGAAGAAGCGTATTTTTCCGAATACTGAAACGTAAAGATGGGTGCAAAAACTATGGATGAACATCAGAAGGAACTGCTGAAGAATCTGCCGAAGATCGACGAGATGATGCTCCGGATCGAAAAGATGGAAAGTCTCGCCGGGTTTCCGCGGGAGATCGTGAAGGAGGCATGCCGGTCGGTTGTGGAGGAGCTTCGGGCGCGGATCCTCCGGGAGAAGGGGGAAAAGCTCCGACTGCCGACGCCGGAGCAGGCGGCCGACCGGGCCGCGGAGATCGTCGAGGCGTACCGTTCCTACAGGTTGCGCCGCGTGATCAACGCGACCGGCGTGATCCTCCACACGAACCTCGGCCGGGCGCCCCTCTGCCGGGAGGCGATCGAGCGGGTCGTCGAGGTCGCCCGGGGATACTCCAACCTTGAATATGACCTGGAGAAGGGGGAGCGGGGGCTCCGCTACGACCACGTCCGGGGGCTCCTCTGCGCGCTGACCGGGGCGGAGGACGCCCTCGTCGTCAACAACAACGCCGCCGCGGTCCTGCTGGTCCTCAACGCGCTTTCCGAGGGGAAGGAGGCGATCGTCTCGCGGGGCGAGCTGATCGAGATCGGCGGGGAGTTCCGGATACCCGACGTGATGGAGAAAAGCGGCGCCCGCCTGAAAGAGGTGGGGACGACAAACCGGACGCGGCTTTCCGACTACGAACGGGCGATCTCTCCGGAGACGGGGATCATCCTCAAGGTCCACACGAGCAACTTCCGGATCATGGGGTTCACCGAAGAGGCGGATCTGACCTCCCTTGTCGCCCTCGGGAAGAAGCACCATATCCCCGTCGTGGACGACCTGGGGAGCGGCTGCCTGATCGAACTGGACCGTTACGGCCTGGAGCGGGAACCTACGGTCCGCGACTGCCTCGCCGCGGGGGCGGACGTGGTCACCTTCAGCGGCGACAAGCTCCTCGGAGGTCCGCAGGCGGGGATCATCCTGGGCAAGCGTGCGTTCCTGGAGCGGATCCGACGGAATCCGCTGAACCGGGCGCTTCGGATAGACAAGCTGACGCTGGCGGCCCTGGAGGCGACGATGGTGAAGTACCTCCGGCCCGCAGAGGCGCTCGCCGACATCCGGGTTCTGCGGGCGCTGACGGAGCCCGTCGCCGACGTGAAGAGGCGGGCGAAACGGCTGGCGGCGATCCTCCGGCGCGTCCTGCCGGAGGGGGTTGATATCCAACTCGTGACCGGCGTCTCGATGGCCGGCGGGGGGTCGCTTCCCACGCTGGAGATCCCGACGCTCCTCGTCGGTCTGCGGGTCTCGTTCCTCTCGGCTGCTGCTCTGGAGGAACGCCTCCGGCGGCGAGAGCTGCCGGTCATCGTCCGTGTCGCCGACGATCGGGTCCTGCTGGACGTCCGAACGCTGGATCCGGAGGAGTTCGCCGAGATCCGGGACGCCCTGAAGGCCATTATGGCGGAACGAAAGGCCGGGGAAGGATGATGGCGGGAGGCCTGATTCCGTTTCCCGGCTCCGAC
>CAKKRN010000017.1:0-1241 GCA_919902745.1 Syntrophaceae bacterium
GGCTTTTTCCGAAGTCGTCATGTTCTCACCTGCCCGTTTCCGTATACGATGAATTTGGTTGTGGTCAGTTCTTCCAGCCCCATGGGTCCGAAGGCGTGGAGCTTGGTCGTACTGATGCCGATTTCCGCCCCCAGCCCCAGCTCGAAGCCGTCGCTGAAGCGCGTGGAGGCGTTGACAAGAACCGTGGAAGAGTTCACCTCCTGGAGAAAGCGCTGCGCCCTGCCGTAGTTTTCCGTAACGATCGCTTCGGTATGGAGGGAGCCGTACTTCTCGATGTGGGCGATCGTCTCGTCGAGGTCGCGGACCACGCGGACCGCAAGGATCAGGTCAAGGTATTCCCGGTACCAGTCCTCCTCGGTCGCCGCCTCCGCCTCCGGCAGGATCGCCCGTGTTTTCTCGCAGCCGCGGATCGTAACGCCGGCCTCCCGGAGCTTTCCGGCCGCGAGCGGAAGGAACGTCCCGGCGACGGCCTCATGGACGAGGAGCGTCTCCATCGCGTTGCAGACTCCCGGACGCTGCGTTTTGGCATTCACGCAGATCCGGACGGCCATGTCGAGATCCGCCCCTTCATCGACGAAGACATGGCAGACCCCCTTGTAGTGTTTGATCACCGGGATCCTTGAATCCCGGACCACGGCGCGGATCAGTTCCTCTCCACCGCGCGGGATGATCACGTCGATGAACTCCTCCAGTTGGAGCATCTCGTAGACCGCTTCCCGGTCGGTTATAGCAACGACCTGAATCGCCGTTTCCGGGAGAGCAAGGTTCCGGAGAACTTCCTGGAGAATGTGGGCTATGGCGAGGTTGGAGTGGATCGCCTCCGAGCCGCCGCGAAGGATGCAGGCGTTGCCCGACTTCAGACAGAGGGCAGCCGCATCCGCCGTGACGTTCGGGCGGGATTCGTAGATGATGCCGATCACCCCGAGGGGGATGCGCATCCGGCCGACGAGGAGGCCGTTCGGCCGCCGCCACATGGAGGTGATCTTGCCGACCGGATCGGGCAGGGAGGCCACCTCGGCGAGTCCCCGGGCAATCCCCCCGATGGTGGTCTCGGTGAGCGTCAGACGGTCGATCATCGCCTGCGAGAGGCCGATCCCGCGGGCGTGCGCGAGGTCCTTTCCATTTTCCCGGATCAGCAGATCCCCGCTCCGTACGAGGGCGTCCGCCATCGCGGCGAGCGCCCGGTTCTTGACAGCGGAGGAGGTCCGGGCGAGAACGGCGGATGCCCGTCTGGCCTGCCG
>CAKKRN010000017.1:1341-2456 GCA_919902745.1 Syntrophaceae bacterium
GGGCGCGGCATCTTTCGGCGAAAGGATTGCGTGCGGAGGAAGAATGGGCAGGGAAAATATTCGCGTCCGGGCGGGAAAGCGGGCCTATGAAATTATCCGTGCAGGCGGTTTCAGCCTGGACCGAATCGCGACCTATTTCGGACCGGCCGGCGGACCCCGCTGGCTGGTTGCAAGCGGTTTTGATCTGACCCTGCTTCGGGAGGGCGCCCTCGGGAAACGCCAGCCGGTCTGGCTGGTCGGCGCCTCCGCCGGGGCCTGGCGCTTCGCGGCCTGGCTCCAGCCGGAGGCGGAGCAGAGCTACCGCGCGCTGATGGAGGCGTACATCAGCGCCACCTACGGGCGGAAGGAGACCCCGGAGACGATCCTCCGGTCCCTGAATGCGATCATCGACAGCTATATCGCCGACGATGCCCTTCCATTCGCGCTGGCCAGCAAGCGGTACCGTCTGGCGATCCTCACCGCCCGTGCGGAACATCTTACGGCCTCCGATCGGCCCTGGGTGCAGAAGGCCGGTTTCATCCTCGGCTTTCTGGCCAACGCCCTTCATCCTTCGCTGGTGCACCGCTTTGCCGAGCGTGTCGTCTTCTACTATGGCGTCCAGCCGCCCGACTTCTGCCTGCGGAAGGGGTTCCGCGGCCGCTTTTTCCCATTGAACGAGGTCAATTTCAAGGCCGCCCTGATCGCCTCCGGTGCGATCCCCATCGCCGTCGCCGGCGTGCGGGACATCTTCGGCGCCCCCGACGGCGTCTACCGGGACGGGGGGCTGATCGACTATCACATCAACCAGGATTACCGTACGCGAAGCGGCGGGTTGACCCTCTTTTTTCACCACCAGGAGCGGATCATCCCCGGCTGGATGGACAAGGGGCTCAAAAGGCGCCGCCCGCCGGAAGAATTTCTCGATTCCATCGTGATGGTCTATCCGTCGGAGGGTTTCGTCGAAAGTCTGCCGGACCGCCGAATTCCCGACCGCGGCGATTTTGAGACCTTCATCGACGATCCGGCGACGCGAATCGCGAACTGGCGGCGGACGGTGGCGCTGTCGGAGTCGCTCGGCGAGGAATTCCTGGAGTTGATCGCCGGCGGCCGGCTGCAGGATGTGGTGGAAAGGCTTT
>CAKKRN010000017.1:2556-9295 GCA_919902745.1 Syntrophaceae bacterium
GGAATCGCCCGCCGTGTCGAATGGCTGAAGAAGAGCCTGAAGCGCTGCGTCCTCTGCCCGCGGATGTGCCGGGCAGACCGAATTGCCGGCGAAAAGGGTTTCTGCCGCCTCGCGGCGGGAATGGTCATCAGCTCGGCGATTCCCCACCACGGAGAGGAACCGCCGCTCTCCGGAAGCCGTGGGGCGGGAACGATCTTTTTCTCCTCCTGCAATGTAAAGTGCGTCTATTGCCAGAATTATCAGATCAGCCACACTCCCACGGGACGGCCGGTCACCGTCGAGGAGCTTGCCGGGATCATGCTGGAGCTCCAGGCGCTGGGTTGCCACAACGTCGAGCCGGTCACCCCGACCCCCCATCTGCCGGGGATCATGGAGGCGTTTCTCATCGCCCGCGGGCTCGGGCTTCGCCTCCCCCTTGTCTTCAACGGCGGCGGGTACGAACGTGCGAAGATCGTCCGTCTCCTCGACGGGATGGTCGATATCTATCTGCCCGATTTCAAATACGGACTGGATGAGGCGGGGAAGAGCTTCTCCGGGGTGCCGGACTACCCGCGCCATGCCCTGGCCTCCCTCCGGGAGATGGTCCGTCAGGTCGGCGACGTTCTCGATATGGAGAACGGCGTCGCCCGGCGGGGGATCCTCGTCCGCCACCTCGTCCTGCCGGGGAGGACGGACAACAGCCTGGCCGCCCTGGAGATGATCCGGGATGTTTCCCCGTTCATCCCGTTGAGCCTGATGTCCCAGTACACGCCGATCCCGGCCGTAAGGCGGCACCCCCTCCTCGGTCGCCGGGTGACGCGGGACGAGTACGAACAGGTGGTCAATGCCGCGCTCGATCTCGGTTTCAAGGAGCTCTACACACAGGAGGTCGACGACCGGGCGCTCAACCCGGATTTCGACCGGGAGGAGCCTTTCGCCTGGGGGGGAACGGGAGGGCGGGGCGATACTTGACTTTTCCGATCCCGGCCGCGATCCCCGCAAACTGCATGAAGGAAGACAGGGAGAAGGCCTTCTCTACTTTTTCAGGAGGTGGATCAGTCGGTCGGGATGGTTGGTGATGATCCCGTCAACGCCGAGGGCGATGAAACGGGCCATTTCTTCCGCGGTGTTTAAGGTCCAGACATGGACACGGATTCCCTCTTTGTGTGCCCGACGGATGTTGTCCTCGTTGAGCACAGTAGCCCGGCAGTTTAGTGTCGGGTAGATCTTTCCTCCCCCGGCCTCTTCTGGTCTCATCCAGGGTTTATCCTTGATCAGGGCCACGGGGAGGGAGGGATTTTTCTCGCGGATCCGGTCGACGGCGACGGGGTCGAAGGAAGAGAAGAGGACTTGACCTTCCATTCCAGCCTTCTCGACTTCCCGAAGGGCGAGGTCGGCCAGCTCTGCCATCGTGTATGGGAAATTTCCCCCCTTCTTCAGTTCAATATTGACGAGGATCTGGTTGCGGGCAAGTGCCAGGACCTCCGCCAGGGCCGGGATCCGTTCCCCGGCGAACCGGGGGGCGAACCAGGCGCCGGCATCCCACCGCCTCAGTTCCGCGAAGGTCTGGTCGGCCACGTTTCCTCTCCCGGTGGCGGTCCTCTCCAGAGTATCGTCATGGATGACCACAACTTCCTTATCCCGGGAGAGATGGACATCCAGTTCGATCATGTCGCATCCGGCCTCGATCGCCGCACGGAAGGCGGCCAGGGTATTCTCCGGCGCCGCCCCGGAAAAGCCGCGGTGGCCAGTGACGAAAACGGAATATCGTCCCCGCCAGGCATTACCCGCATCCGAAGCCGTTGTACCGTTTGCCAAACCCATCATGGTCCCTCCCCAGAGGATGAGAAGCAGGACGATCGCCGCCCCGCTTCCTTTCCGCTTTTGGTTTCCGTTCATGGTTTCCGCCACGCTCTTGAAATCATTACTCAAACCTTCTGCCCCTTTTGGCGCCTCGTCACTTTTCCGGCTCGATCAGGCCGTGGACGAACCACCGCTGGAGGAAAATCACCACCAGCACCGGCGGCAGAAGTGCCATCATGGCGGCCGCCATAACGAGGTTCCACTCGGGCAGCTGGGTCCCCGTGGGAACAGTGGAGGCGATCCCCACGACCACGACGCTCATCTTGTCCGAACTGGTCACCATCAGCGGCCAGAGGTACTGGTTCCAGCCGTAGATGAACATGACCACGAACATGGCAGCGATGTTGGCCCCGGAGTTGGGCAAGAGGATCGACCAGAGGAAGCGCAGCGGGCCGGCGCCGTCGATCTTGGCCGCATCGACCATATCATCGGGGATAGTGAGGTAGAACTGCCTGAAGAGGAATGTGGCCGTGGCGGAGGCGATCAGGGGGATCGTAAGCCCCGCGTAGGTGTCCACCCACCCCAGATAACTGACCACCTGGTAAGTGGAGATGATCCGCACGGGAACCGGCAGCATCAGGGTGATGAAGATCAGCCAGAAGGCGATCTGCTTCCCCCTGAAATTGAAAAAGACGATGGCGAAGGCGGAGAGGATGGAGATGGCGATCTTTCCCAGGCTGACGACCAGGGCCACGATGCAACTGTTGATCAGAAGCCGGCCCATGTGGATCCGGTTCCAAATCTTGATATAATTTTCAAGCAGGTGATTCGAGGGGAGCAGGCTCTGAGGAACCTTGGTCACTTCGTCCATGCTCTGGGTGGAGATCACGAACCCGTAGTAGAGGGGAAAGCCGATCAGGATCACCGAAAAGATTAGGAGCAGGTGAATGAGCAGTTCTTGCCTGCCCGTCCGCCGCTTTCTTTTTTTCATCGGGGAGGGGGCCGCCATCAGTAGTAGACCTTCCTTTCCGTATATCGGAACTGCAGGACCGTGAGCGCGATGACCAGCACCATCAGGATGACGGACTGGGCGGCGGAGTATCCCATTCGGAGATTGACGAAGCCGTCCTGGTAAGCCTTGTAGACCATGATTGTGGTCGTATCGCCCGGCCCCCCCTGGGTGACCGCATGGATGATGCCGAAGGTCTCGAAGAAGGAGAAGACCATGTTCATAATAAACAGGAAAAAGGTCACCGGGGAGAGCAGGGGAAAAGTGATCCGGCGGAACAGGCTGAAACCGCTCGCCCCGTCGACCTGTGCGGCGTCCATGACCGAGCGGGGGATCGTCTGCAAACCCGCGAGAAAAAAGGCAATGTTGTAACCCAGATGTGCCCAGGCGGCCGCGAAAATCACCAGCAGCATGGCGATCCACCCCTTGAGGAGCCAGTTGAATTCATAGGTCGTCACCATCGAGAGGAGGTAGGGGAGCATCCCGTAGCTCGGGTGGAAGATGAACAGCCAGATGATGCCCGACACGGGGGGTGCAATCCCGTAGGTCCAGAGGATGGCGGTCCGGTAGAAGGGAAGGCCGCGGATCTTCTGATTGGCGAGGCCGGCCAGAAAGAGCGCGGCGACGAGCCCCAGAGTGGTGACGCCCAGGGAGAAGATGAAGGAGTTCAGGACGCTCCGGCCATATTCCGGGGCGGTGAGGAGCTCGATGAAGTTATCCAGCCCCACGAAGATCTCCCTGTCTCCGAAGGGGGTGACCTTGAAGAAGGAGAGGCGCAACGAGTCGAAGGCGGGCCAGAAGAAAAAGACGACGACCACGAGAAGCTGCGGGGCGATAAGGAGATAGGGGAGCCAACGGTTCCGGAAGATGCTTCTTTTCATAGGCAAACCCCTTAACTGAAGATGACCGTCACGGGGCGTAAAGTCTCCGCATCGCCCCCGTGACGGCCGCCTCCCTGATATGACCTGTTTACTTGTACAGCGAGGCGAACTCCTTGAGGATCTTGCCTCCCTGCCTGGCGGCGTCGTCGAGACCCTGCTTGGGTGTTTTCTTCCCCGCGATGACATTCTCCATCTCGGCCTCGATGTTGTCGCGAACCGCCGCGAAGTTGCCCAGACGGATCCCTTGGCTGTTGGCGGTGGTTTTGCCGCTCATGATTTGGTTGAAGGCGGTCCACATGTCGGGGTTCCTCTGGAAATGGTCCGTTGTCTGGAGGGACTTGAGCGCCGATTTGCTTACGGGGAGATAGCCTGTCGTGGCGTGCCACCAGGCCTGCTGCTCTGGCTTGCCCAGGAACTCGAGGAATTTCGCCACGCCCTTGTACTCCTCGTCCTTGCGGCCCTTCATCACCCAGAGACTGGCGCCGCCGATGATCGAGTTGCCTTGGGGATAGCCGGCCATGCGGGGCAGTTTACCCGTCCCCCATTCGAATTTGGCCGTCTTCGAGAGCGTTCCCACCAGCGCCGTCGAGGCGAGGCCGATGGCCGCCTCCCCGTTGATGATGGGCTGATCGCCCCTGCTCCCCCGGCCCGAGTAGGTGTAGATTCCCTCTTTCTGCCAGCGGGTGAGGAGGGTCAGCAACTTCACGCCGAAGGCGCCGTTGATCTTGAGCTGCGAAGCCATGCCCTTGAAGCCGTTGTTCTGATCGGCGAAGGGCTGGTCATGCCAGGAGTGCGCGTTCTCGATGAGTGTCCAGGATGGCCAGGCCGTGGTGAAGCCGATTTTGGTGGCGCCGGAGGAAATGCAGGCCTTGGCCGCCTTTTCGATATCATCAAACGTGACGGGCGCCTCGGTCGGATCGAGGCCGGCCTTCTTGAAGATGGTCCGGTTGTAGTAGAGGATCGCCGTGGAGGAGTTGAAAGGCATCGAGTAAAGGTTTCCGTCCTTCGAATAGTAGGAGAGGACGACGCTTAGAAAATCCGTCCAGTCGATCTGGATCCCCTGATCCTTCATGAGCTGATAAACAGGATAGATCGCCCCGGAGGAGAGCATCGTCTGGGTCCCCACCTCGAAGACCTGTATCAGGTGGGGCTGGGTTTTGGCCCGGTAGGCGGCGATGCCGGCCGTCAGTGTTTCCGGGTAGCTCCCTTTGAAGACGGCCTTGACCTCAAAGTCGTTCTGGCTGGCGTTGAATTTGACAACGATGTCGTTGACCTTTTCACCCAGGAATCCCGTCATGGCGTGCCACCACTGGACCTCCGTTTTCGCCAGAGCGGCTGTGGGCAGGAGCAAAACACAGAAGAAAAGGACAATCACGCCGCATAAAAAAAGACTCTTCTTTCTCTTCATGACCTCACCTCCCATTTTCTATGATAAACCACTGATAAACATCCATTATTCCGTCATTGCATGCGAAGCGCCCGCAACAAACTCAGTGAGCTCCGGTTCCGAGCCGCTGCTGGGGTGGCTCCTTGGCAAAGATATGCATCCTTTCGAGGTCAAAGACAAGTTCGATCTCCTGGTGAACGCGGACGGGGGTTTCCGCCTCGATACGGGCCACGAGGCTGTGTTTCCCCGCCTTCACATAGAGGTGAATCTCCGAGCCCAGGGGTTCCACCACCTCGATCACCGCCCTGAAGGCATGCTGGGTCAGGCGATCCGGGGCGGCGCTCAGCTCATGGATGTCATTGGGCCGGATCCCGAAGATCACATCAGTCCCGACCAGCAGGCCGTTTCCGGCGATGCGCCCCTCTGGAACGGAGAACTGGAAGTCCCCGAAATCAAGCCAAATCCGGCCGTTACGGGAGATGATCCGGCAGGGGATGAAGTTCATGATGGGGCTGCCGATGAAACCGGCCACGAAGTGGTTAACCGGGGCATTGTAGATCGAAAGCGGGGCGCCGATCTGGTGGATAAAGCCGTCTTTCATGACCACGATCTTCGTGCCCATCGTCATCGCCTCCACCTGATCGTGGGTGACATAGACGATCGTCGCCTGGAGGCGGTCGTGGAGTTTGGAAAGTTCCATCCGCATCTGCACCCGGAGCTTGGCGTCCAGGTTGGAGAGTGGTTCATCGAAGAGAAAGACCGCCGGCTTTCGGACGATGGCCCGCCCCACCGCCACCCTTTGCCGCTGCCCGCCGGAGAGCTGCTTCGGCCTCCTCTGGAGCAGTTCCTCAATCCCCAGGATCTCCGCGGCCTCCCGGACCCGCTGGTCGATCTCTTTCCGGGAAAATCCCCTCAGCTGGAGGCCGAAGGCCATGTTGTTGTAAACGGTCATGTGGGGATAAAGAGCGTACTCCTGAAAGACCATGGCGATATCCCGATCTTTGGGAGGGAGGTCCGACACATCCCGGTCACCGATCGAAATGGTTCCCGCGGTGGGCTCCTCGAGGCCTGCGATCATCCGGAGTACCGTCGATTTTCCGCATCCGGAAGGACCGACCAGGATGACGAACTCTTTGTCTTCGACGGTCAGATGAAAATCCTTGACCGCGTCCACTGATCCGAAATGTTTGGATATGTGATCCAGAATCACCCTGGCCATTCAATCCGCTCCGCTGCCCGGTATTTCCCGTACCCGTTTCAGGTAGCGGGATTATGCACTATTTTGGTGCGGAGAGAAAGTATTTTTTTAGGTATCAAGTCGCTCATGCCGGCAGTCGCCCAGTTAGTCCTATTTCAGGGTCTCACTTCACGCCCGTACCAGTCTTCTTGACGCCGTCCTGAAGCCCTGCGCGTACTTTCCGGATTCCGCTTCCAGTCGGCCAGCTCCCGGGCCATCCGGTAGCCGTCTGCATAGAGCTCGTGTTCCCGCCTTGCCGTGGGGAGGGCGGAAGCGGCCATTGTCGGCTCGCGTTTCGTTCTTTCCGAGGAATGCCCGGTTCACCGGAATCTGAAGAATGCGCTTTGCGATGCCGACGAGCTCAGCACCGACCTGATCATGTTCACGGTCGGTTTCACGCATCGCGTGTGGATGAACGAACCGGCCAGGAAGACCCTTGAAAT
>CAKKRN010000018.1 GCA_919902745.1 Syntrophaceae bacterium
GACGAGCGGACCGGGTGCACCGGTTTGTAGGAGAAAAAATAGAAGAAGGAGAAGAAAAACATGTCGTATATCATTACCGATGAATGCATTGCTTGTGGTTCCTGTCAGGATGAATGTCCGGCGGAGGCGATCAGCGAGGGGGAAGACAAATATGTCATCGATCCCAAATTGTGTACGGACTGCGGCACATGCGCGGAACAGTGCCCGGTCGAGGCTATCACGCCCGGGGAAGAGAAGTAGCTCCATATCGGCTTGAATTGGAAGCGGGGGAAACACCGCGCCGGCGACGGGCTGCGGCTTTCCCCCGTCTTTTTTCGGGGCCCTGCGGCCTGTAAATGCGGTTTTTTGCGGGGCAGAAGAATGAAGCGTTTCATTACGTTCGAGGGCGGCGAGGGATCCGGGAAAACCACACAGATCAAACTCGCGGCGGACTGGTTGAGGGAGCGCGGCATCCCCGCCCTTTCCACCGCCGAGCCCGGCGGGACGCCGCTCGGACGAAAGATCCGCGAGCTCCTGCTGAATCGGGGCTCGTGGACGATCGGCGCCGAGGCGGAACTGTTGCTCTTTGCCGCTGCCCGCGCCCAGCACGTCAGGGAGGCCATTCTCCCCGCCCTCGAAAAGGGACAGTGGGTTCTCTGCGACCGCTTTGCGGACGCGACGCTGGCCTACCAGGGATTCGGCCGGGGGCTCGATGCCGGTTTCATCCGGACCTTGAACGCGTTTTCCGCCCAGGCGCTGAAGCCGGAGATGACGCTGCTGTTTGACCTGCCCGTGGAGGCGGGTCTGGCGCGGGCGAAAAAACGGGCTGCCGGCGGCCGGCCCGAGGCGGCGGAGGACCGATTTGAGCGGGAGGAAAGAGCCTTTCACGGGAGGATACGCGAAGGTTATCTCTCCCTCGCGGCGGCGGAGCCGGAGCGCTTTCGGATCATCGACGGCGCGGGGTCGGTAGAAACCGTCCACTGCGAGGTCTGTCGCTGTCTGGAGGCTTTGCCGCAGATCCCTTTCCGTGAGGGTGGGCGGGCATGAGATTCGAAGAGATCTACGGCCATGAGAAGCCGATCGCCATTTTGAAGAGTGCGATGGCCAAAGACCGCATCGCCCATGCCTATCTCTTCTACGGTATGGATGGAATCGGGAAGAAAACCGCCGCGTCCGTCTTCGCCAGGGCCCTCAACTGCGGGGGGTTGGACCCGCCCTGCGACGCCTGCGCCTCCTGCCGGAAGGCGGAACATAATAACCACCCCAACATCATTACGGTCCAGGCGGAGGGTCAGTTCATCAAGATCGGGGCGGTCAAGGAGATCCAAGCCCGGATGACCTTCCGGCCCCGGGAGGGGAGGCGGATCTTCATTCTGCGGGAGGCGGACCGGATGAACGCCGCCGCCGCCAATGCCCTTCTCAAGACCCTGGAGGAACCGTCCGCGGACAACATTCTGCTGCTGACGACCGCCCGGTCCCACGCCCTTCCGATGACGATCCTCTCCCGCTGTCAGCATTTGCGCTTCTCCCCGCTGCCGCCGGAAGAGGTGGCCCGGTTTCTCCGGGAGAAGGAGGGGCTGGAAACCGCCGCCGCGGAGATTCTCGCCGCATCGTCCGGAGGCAGCATCGGCAGGGCCGTCGAGATGAACAGGGAAGACTACCTCGCGCAGCGGAACGCCATCCTGGAGCTCCTTGTTGAGGACAACCCGGAGGATCTGTTGAAAAGGCTCGCCTTTGCCGGCCGCTTCGGGACGGAACGGGAGGAGATCCTGGAACGGCTCCGGATCCTCCGAAACGGCTACCGGGACGGCCTGGTTCTCCGGGAGACGGAAGAGAAAGAGAGGCTGATGTTCCGGGATCGGGCCGGGGTGATCGAAGCGGTTGCCGGGCGTCTGTCGGGACGCGATCTGCTGCGCAACATGGCTGCGGTGGATGCGGCCATGAGCGCCATCGCGCAGAACGCCAATAAGTCGTTGACTTTGGAGGCCATGCTGATTAAGCTTGCCTGAAGAAAAATAACCATCCGGGGGTGACTCGGCTTGAAAAATATCGTCGGCGTCAAATTCAAGAGAGAGGGGAAGATCTACTCCTTTCATGCGGCCGATCTCCCTTTGAAGCGGAACGACCTCGTCATGGTCATCACGGACAACGGCCCGGCCATCGGCACCGTGGCGACGGAGGTCAAGGCCGTCCCGGGTGAGCAGTTGGCCGCCAATCTGAAGAATGTGCTGCGTCTGGCAACGGAAGAGGATTTCCGGACCCGGGAAAACAATCAGAAGCTGGAGCAGGAGGCGATGCAGTTCTGCGTCCGGAAAATCGCGGAACGGCAGCTGCCCATGAAGATGATTGACGTGGAGTGTCTCTTCGACAAGAGCAAGATGCTCTTCTCCTTCGCAGCGGAAAACCGGGTGGACTTCCGGGATCTGGTGAAGGACCTCGTGCAGCGGTTCCACACCCGCATCGAGCTCAGGCAGATCGGTGCGCGGCAGGAGGCGCGCGTCATCAAGGGGCTCGGAATCTGCGGACGGGAGGTTTGCTGCGCGACCCTGCTGCACAACCTCGACCGGGTTTCGGTCAAGATGGCCAAGGAGCAGAACATGTCCCTCAACCCCGAGAAGATCTCCGGCCTCTGCGGGAGGCTGATGTGCTGCCTGGGCTTCGAATATGAGGCGTATGCGGATCTGAAGAAGGACATGCCGAAGTGCGGAAAGATGGTCCAGACCGCAGAGGGGCGGGGAAAGGTGATCCGCCAGAGCGCCCTCCGGGGCGAGGTCGTCGTCATCCTCGAAAGCGGGAAGGAGGCCACCTTCAAGGCGAAGGAGATAATTAGGGACAGAGCCCCTATTATTTCCGCTGAAAAATAATAGGGGCTCTGTCCCTAATTAAGGTGAATTATGGAAGACGCTTTTTATATCACGACACCGATCTACTACGTGAACGCCTCGCCGCACATCGGGCATGCCTACACGACCATCGTTGCCGACGTCCTCGCCCGCTACCACCGGCTCCACGGCTTCCGGACCTTTTTTACGACCGGGACGGATGAGCACGGCGACAAGATCGCGGAAGCGGCGCAGAAGGCGGGCGTCACCCCAAAGGAATACGCCGACCGGATCAGCGCCCAGTTCCGCGCCCTCTGGCCGGAGCTTGCGGTCACGAACGATTACTTCATCCGGACGACCGATGCGAACCATGTCGATACGGTCCGGCGGATCCTCCAGAAGGTCCATGACGCGGGGGACATCTACTTCGGCCAGTATGAGGGATTCTACTGCGTCGGCTGCGAGCGCTTCTATATGGAGAAGGAGCTGGTCGACGGGAAGTGTCCCGACCACCAGACCGCGCCGGAATACCGGAAAGAGAGCAACTATTTTTTCCGGATGGGCAAATACCAGAAGTGGCTCGTCGACCACATCGAGGAAAATCCGGATTTCATCCGGCCGGAACGGTACCGGAACGAGGCCCTCGCGTTCCTCCGCGAACCGCTGGAGGACCTCTGCATCTCCCGTCCGAAGAGCCGCCTCGCCTGGGGGATAACGCTGCCGTTCGACGAAAATTACGTCACCTATGTCTGGTTCGACGCACTGATCAACTATGTTACGGCGGTCGGCTATCCGGACGGGGAGAACTTCCGGACCTTCTGGCCGGCGGCCGAGCACCTGATCGCCAAGGATATCCTGAAACCCCACGGGATCTACTGGTCCACGATGCTCAAGGCCGCCGGGATCGAGCCCTACCGGCATCTCAACGTCCACGGATATTGGAACGTCGATCAGAGCAAGATGTCCAAGAGCGTGGGCAATGTCGTAAAACCACTCGACCTGAAGGACAAGTACGGCCTCGACCCCTTCCGCTACTTTCTGCTTCGGGACATGGTCTTCGGCCTCGATTCGAGCTTCAGCGAGGAGGCCTTCGTCCAGCGGATCAACTCCGATCTGGCGAACGACCTGGGAAACCTCGTCAGCCGGACGATGACGATGGCCATGAAATACGGAAACGGCAAGGTACCGGCCCCCGCGGCCGCCGTCGCCGAAGACCGTCTCCTCCGGGAAACGGCTGCGCGGACGGTGAACGAGGTGGAGGCCTGCTTCGCTGATCTCGGTTTTCACAAGGCGCTGATCGCGATCTGGGAATTCATCAACGTTACGAACAAGTACATCGTCGAGCGGGAGCCCTGGCTGCTCGCGAAGGATCCGGCCAACCGGGCGCGTCTGGAGACGATCCTCTACAATCTGCTGGAGGTTCTCCGGATCACGGCTGTGCTGATCTCCCCCTTCATGCCGGGGTCGGCCTCGAAAATCCAGGAACAAATCGGCATTGCCAATGCCGCGGGTCAGAATTTCGATACCATCCGGGAGTGGGGCGCACTTCCGCCGGGGAACGAACTGAAGCGGGGCGAATCCCTCTTTCCCCGGGTGGAGATCAAGACGGAGGCCTCACCGGAACCGGCAAAGGCCGAGGTTCCGCCGATCAAACCGGAGATCGCCTACGAGGAGTTTGAAAAGGTGGACCTCCGGGCGGCGAAGGTTCTTGCCGCCGAGATGGTCCCCAAATCGAACAAGCTGATCCGGTTGACGGTGGAGATCGACGGAGAGAGGCAGATCGTGGCCGGCATCGGAAAAGACTACAAACCGGCGGAGCTCGTCGGCAAGACCATCGTCGTCGTCGCCAACCTGAAGCCGGCGAAACTGATGGGGGTAGAGTCCCACGGGATGCTCCTTGCGACCGATACGGAGCAGGGCCTTACCCTCCTCGGCTTCGACCGGCCGCCGAAGACCGGCGCGAAGATCCGCTAACAATTA
>CAKKRN010000019.1:0-2363 GCA_919902745.1 Syntrophaceae bacterium
TCTTGGGGACGCGCCGGGTCAAGCCGGTGCGCGTGAATTCCGCTTGAAATCTCCGGCCGCACCGTTTAGAGTTGCGCCTCCAGGGGAAGGGGGGATATCCACCTTTTTCCCAAAAAAACATGTGGATATCACTACTTCTTAAAGGCCGTTCAGATATTTCCCTATCAGCTCTTGATCCTTCCGGGTTATTTCCATGAACTGACTACCAACTTGGTATTGGTAATCGTCTGCCCCGTTCGCCTTCTGTATCCAGGCAACCTGGGATACGGCCTTAATCGGTTGTGTCAGGGAAGGTATGTCAAATTCCAAGATCAGGCGCCGTGCAGTGGAAATAAACTGGTCCGTCCCAAAACGCAAACCGCCTGTGCTCACATTACTGGTGAGCGAACCAACACCGACCGCTTCGGCCCCGTCTCGAAGTTCCCTGTACCGGACGGGAATGCTGGTTTTCACCCTTGGGGATTGTCGCTTCTCTGTACTGATACTGGCTTCATTCATGATCCTTACCTCCCCATTTTAATTGTGTTGATCAGAACCTGCTTTTCTGCGCGGTGAAGACAGGGAAAGCAGCCACACCTTACCCTTAGAAATCCTTGATTCCGTCATCCTCCAGGGGGAGGATCTGCTCCGGTCCGCTTCCGCCGCCGAGAGAAAAAATAAAACTACGATATTTGTACTATCGGCTTTTTCCGATATTACTTTAGTTTTTTAGGTATTCCCCCGCGATTTATGAAACCCTCCCGCAGAATACCCCGTCCTGCGGACGGGGATGAATGCGGTGCGGGGGGAAGGGGGATGCAATCCCCCTCATCCAGTTCCTTAAGATGCCCCGCCCTGTGGGCGGGGTAATTCACTTTTTCTCTCTGTTTGGTACACGATTTCAGCTTGAAATCTCCGGTTGTCCGGTCTACAGTGACCCCTAATTTTTCCCCGGGAGAGAAGGCATGCAATCGGTGGGAGTACTGATCTGCGGTTATCGTCAGGAGGATGCGCGGACGATCAAGGCGTTTCTCGACAAGACCCTCGATAGCTATGTGATCATGGTGAGCGCCTCGCAGAAGGCGGACATGAAGATCATCGACATCCTCAGGATGGGACCCGAGGAGTGTTTCGCGGAGGAGGAGACCCAGCTCCTCATGTTCCTTGGCTTTTCGGAAGTGCAGACCCACATGGTCCTCGAGGCCTTCCCGGAGGAGAGCGGCTTGAAGAGGCCCATCTTCTGCAGCCTGACCGCCCAGAACCAACTCTGGCCGCTTCGCGAACTGATCGAACACCTCGTGGAGGAGCACAGCCATTGGACCGGGAAACGAGAGGGCTGAGTTGGATGGTCTCGCAATCGATCATCCACCTTGTCATTGCGAGGAACATAGCGACGAAGCAATCTCGTGATATCGATAGGTGTAGGGTGCGTCTTGACGCACCGCTCCTTTTTTTGGTGCGTTACGGCTTCCGCCGAACGCACCCTACATCTCTGGATACCGGCGCCTGTCCCGGACTCTGATCCGGACTCTGATCCGGGATTCGCCGGTATGGCGGTTTAGGGGACTTTTTATGAGAGTGTAGGTTTATGGAACTTTTTTGACGGGTGTTGTATATTCCAAAAAGGGGGAGAGGCCGATGGCGCAGGATGTCGAAAGGGCGGAAGGGCTGAGTCAAGAGGAGCTGGTCCGTCTGGTGGTCGATTTCTTCCACCGAACGATGGTCCACCACACCCTCTGGTTTGCCGAGGTGGAGCATCAGATGGGGATGGCCAAGGCGCTGGAGCTCCTCGGGGCGGTCTGGGAGAAGAGCGGCGCGATCCAGATGAAGCGGCTCTCCGAGGCGTTCGGCTTCGAGATCGAAAACGGCGTCCCGAAAGCGCTCGCCGCGATGCCGAAGGAGAAGCTCCTGCTGTTGCTCGCCGATCTGGGGCGGAACTGGCTCGCCGGCGACGGCGTCTGGTTCCAGGCGGTCGAGGCGAGCTATGGGATCTGGGACGCCAAGCGCTGCAATGACTCCTGTTGGGCCCGCTTCTCCCCGTTCGAGGCGTGGTCGATCAGGCGGTTCCTCGGCCTGCCGGAAAATCCGGGGCTTCCCGGCCTGAAGAAGGCGCTCGGTTTCCGCCTCTACGCCGGGATCAACGTCCAGTCGATCGTCGAAGAGGGGCCGGCGAGCCTCCTCTTCCGGATGGACAACTGCCGCGTCCAGGCGGCACGGAAGAAGAAGGGACTCGAGGATTATCCCTGCAAATCGGGCGGTCTCGTCGAGTACCGAACCTTCGCCGGGCAGATCGATCCCCGGATCCGGACCGCCTGCATCGCCTGCCCGCCTGACGCGCACCCCGACGACTGGTTCTGCGCCTGGCGCTTCACGCTGTGAAACCT
>CAKKRN010000019.1:2463-6869 GCA_919902745.1 Syntrophaceae bacterium
TTTGACGTTGTCCCGGATGTATTGAATGATATCCTCCGTGGAGGCGCCGGGGAGAAAGATCTCCCGGACGCCGGACTCCTTCAGCGCGGGAATGTCGTTGACGGGGATGATCCCCCCTCCGAAAACAAGGATATCCGCGGCGCCTCTCTCCCGGAGGATCTGAACCACCTTCGGGAAGAGCTTGTTGTGCGCGCCGGAGAGGCTGGAGAGCCCGACGATATCGACCCCCTCCTGAATCGCGGCGCTTGCAATCTGTTCGGGCGTCTGCCGGATCCCGGTGTAGATCACCTCCATTCCGGCGTCTCTCAGCGCCCGGGCGATGACCTTGGCGCCCCGGTCGTGACCATCCAGCCCCGGTTTCGCAATGAGTACTCGAATCTTCCGCGCCATCGCTGTTCTACCTCCCCAACCCGCGTTCGGTCATGATTGACGACCCCGTAAAAAGTCGATTATGGCCTGTTTTGTCATTCCGGACTTGATACGGAATCCAGGTGTAGGGTGCGTCTTGACGCACCGCTCCTTTATTGGTGCGTTACGGCTTCCGCCTAACGCACCCTACATTTCTGGATTCCCGCTTTCGCGGGAATGACAGAATATGGGGTCCCCTGACTTTTTTCGAGGTCGTCATGATTGACGGTATTCCCCGAATATCTCCCGCAGCGCGTCCGAGATCTCACCCAGAGAGGCATAGGCCTTGACCGCCTCCAGGATGGGCGGGACGACATTGTCCGTTCCCCGGGCCGCCTTTTTCAGCAGCGCAAGGGTCTCCTTGACTTTTACGTTGTCTCGCTCTTTTTTGACCCTGGAGAGTTTTTCCTTTTGATACTCCTCGACCTCCGGCCGGATGCGGAGGATGTCCGTGAGCGGTTTTTCCTCCATCTGAAACCGGTTGATCCCGACGACGATCCGTTTCTTCGCCTCGATCTCCTTCTGATACTGATAGGCGCTCTCCGCAATCTCCTTCTGAATATAGCCCGATTCGATGGCCTGGATCGCACCGCCCATCGCCTCGATCTTTTTGATATATTCGATCGCCTTTCCCTCGATTTCGTTGGTGAGCGCCTCCACGACATAGGAGCCTCCCAGCGGGTCGATCATATCGGCAACCCCGCTTTCGTAGGCGATGATCTGCTGGGTTCGGAGTGCGAGCCTCACCGAATCCTCGGTCGGCAGCGCATAGGCCTCGTCCCTGGAATTGGTATGGAGGGATTGGGTTCCGCCAAGCACCGCAGCCATCGCCTGAAAGGCAACCCGGACCACATTGTTGTCGGGCTGCTGCGCGGTCAGCGAACAGCCCGCCGTCTGGGTATGAAACCGCAGCATGCAGGACTCCTCTTTTTTGGCCTTGAAGCGCTCCTTCATGATGGTCGCCCAGAGCCTTCGGGCGGCCCGGAATTTTGCGACCTCTTCGATGAAATTGTTGTGGCAGCAGAAAAAGAACGCGATCCGGGAGGCGACGGTATCGACATCCAGCCCCGCCTGAATCGCGGCCTCCAGATAGGCGACGCCGTCGGCCAGCGTGAACGCCACCTCCTGGACGGCGGTGCAACCGGCCTCGCGCATGTGGTAGCCGCTGACGCTGATCGAATTCCACCGGGGAACGCGGTTCTTGCAGAAGGCAAAGATGTTGGTGACGATCCGCATCGATTCGTGGGGCGGAAAGATATAGGTCCCCCGGGCCGCATATTCCTTCAGGACGTCGTTCTGGATGGTCCCCTGCAGAAGGTCGCTCTTCACCCCCTGTTTTTCGGCAACCGCAATGTACATCGCCATCAGGATCGCGGCCGTTGAATTGATCGTCATTGACGTGGAGACCTTGTCCAGCGGGATGCCGTCGAACAGGATCTCCATGTCTTGCAGCGTATCGATGGCCACCCCGACCTTCCCGACCTCGCCGTCGGAGAGGGGGTGGTCGGAATCGTAGCCGATCTGCGTCGGAAGGTCGAAGGCGACGCTCAGGCCGGTCTGTCCCTGGTTCAACAGATATTTGTAGCGGTTGTTGGTCTCCTCCGCCGTCGCAAATCCCGCGTACTGGCGCATGGTCCAAAAACGCCCCCGGTACATGGTGGGCTGAACCCCGCGCGTAAACGGAAATTCCCCGGGAAACCCCAGATCCCGGCAGTAATCGGCGTCTTCGACGTCGAGCGGGGTGGAGAGATTTTTCAACGCGATATGGGAGGTGGTTTGAAAAGAGGGTTGCCGTTCGGGTGATTTCGAGACGGCCTTGTTCAGGGTGGTTTTTCCCCAGCGCTCCAGCTCTTCACGAATGCGATCGGACATGGGTGACTCCCTCTTCAAATTTGGTGTGGATTTTTACGCGTGCATGCTATCTAACACAGTTTACCATAAATACAACCGAAAAAAGAGAGATTCCGATTGCGCGGAATATCTGAATATGTGACGATTATAGCCATCTCATCCGGGATTCGATAGCATCTTTTCACCGCACGCAAACGGCGGCGTAAAAAGGACGCATGGAAACCGCATCGGCACTTGAAGGCAGGGAAACGCGATGTCTGACATTTTGGATAGCGATCATCCGGTTCCGGGAGACCCGCGGGAAGGGCTCTTCTGCGATGATTTACTGACCCGGCGCCGGCCCGAAATCGGAAAGATCCTGGTCACCGGCGCCTCCGGATACATCGGCGGTAGGCTGGTGCCGGAATTGTTGGTCCGCGGATACCAAGTCAGGGCAATGGTGCGGCTTGCCTCCCCCGTGTATGAGGCACGATGGCCCGGCGCGGAAATTGTGGTGGCGGACACCCTCCGGCCGGAGAGCCTGCACGCGGCCATGCAGGATGTCCACACGGCCTATTACCTGATTCATTCGCTCCTTCTCGGACCCGGTAAGTTTGAGGAAGCCGAGATTGAGGCCGCCGCCAATTTTCGCAAGGCCGCCGAACGGGCCCATGTTTCGCGCATCATCTATCTGGGCGGTCTGGGCGATAAACGCAGCCGTCTGTCGGATCACCTGCGCAGCCGGATGAAGGTTGCCGAGGAGTTGGCGGGCAGCAAGGTGCCGGTGACCTTCCTGCGGGCGGCGATCATCGTGGGGTCCGGCAGCGCCTCCTATGAAATCATCAAACATCTGGTGAAAAACCTCTTCGTCATCCTGATTCCCCGCTGGGCTAAGAACAAATGTCAGCCGGTCGCGATCCGCGACGTCGTCAAATATCTGGTTGGCGCGCTGGAGACGCCCGAAACGACGGGAATGCACCTGGACATCGGCGGCGTCGATATTTTGACGTATGAAGAGATGCTGAAAGGAATGGCGGAGATCCTTGGGGTAAAAAGGATTTTTTTGCCCGCCCCGTTTTCGGGCATCGGATTCTTCTCGTATGTGGTTAGCCTGATCACGCCGGTTCCGGCGGCGATCACCGTCTGCCTGATGAGGGGGTTGGCCAATGAGGTCGTCTGTCAGGACCAAAAGGCCCGAGAGTTGATTCCCTTTCAACCGTTGACGTACAGACAGAGCATCGTCAAGGCCCTCTCCCGGGAAGAGCAGGACCAGGTGCACTCCCGATGGTCGGACGCCTATCCGCCCGCTCACGAGCTGGCCGTGAAGCTGCATGAACTGGACGGACCGCCGGCATACACCGCCTCCTACTCGCTTGTGAGCGACAAGAGCGCCGCCGCCCTCTTCCGGTCCGTTTGCGAGGTCGGGGGTGCGGAGGGGTGGTTCCATCACAGCTGGATGTGGCGCATGCGGGGCGGCATCGACCGGCTTCTGCTCGGGGTCGGGAGCTCCCGCGGGCGGAGAAGTCCTTCAAAACTGGCGGATCACGACGTCATCGACTTCTGGCGGGTTGAGGATCTTCAACCTGACCGAAGACTTCTATTGCGGGCGGAGATGAAGCTGCCCGGCAAGGCCTGGCTCGAATTCATGATCCAACAGCAGGGGAACGGCAACGTGCTGTCGGTGACCGCCCATTACGAAACGAGAACCCTGTTCGGCCACCTCTACTGGCGCCTCATGCTTCCATTTCACCATTTCATCTTCACCGACCTGATCCGTCAGATTGAAATGCGGAATTACAACAAACAGCGCTATTCAAGATGAGTCTTTGCAAAACGCGCTATCCGTCATTGCAAACAAAGCGAAGCCATCGCATCCGATACAAAGTTATCCTTCCCGCGCTGGAGGGTGGGAACGATCCAATGATCAGCAAAGGCGGGTGAAACAACTCCCTATTTGGCAATCCGGCGGTCGGGACGCAGCGCGAGCGTGAAGAGAGAGACGGCCAGGCAGATCAGCCCGAGGCCGGTGATGATCCGGGAGACGGGAAAGAGGCTGATCAGGTAAAAGGCGGTCGCGTTCGTCCCGAAGAACGAGCCGACGGTGGATATGAAGAGGACCATCCCGGCGGTCAGCCACGATGGGCGCCTCCCGGCGGCGGTGATTCCGA
>CAKKRN010000020.1 GCA_919902745.1 Syntrophaceae bacterium
AATGGTATTCACATGCGGCGGCCGCTTCTATAGAATGAGAACTCGACCACAGCTTTTGCCGGCTTGCCGCCTATTTCCAGCACGGGATAAGCCAGGAAATTAATGGGGCCTGAAGCGGGACCCGGGGTAACCACAAGGTCGCGGCCGCTGCTGAACTCGAACCGGTTGGCTGGGTGATGACCAAAGTAGTAGGCTGCCAGGCTTCTATACTTGTTGGCCTCGCTGATGTCGACGGGCCACCATTTACCCTCGGCGTAGAATTCCGCCCAGCAATGGTAACCGGATATCCTGCCCTCATTGCGCTCCGACGGGATTGCCGCGCCGATGGCGAAGCGCGCCGGAATGCCAACGGCCCGCGACAGGGCGATGAAGTATGCATGAAAATCCGAGCAGTTGCCGGTGAGCTCGTTACAGGCATACACGGCATCACCATGGCCCCATCCGTATCCATACTTCATGTAGCGCATCTGGTTGATAACGTAATCGTAGAGGGCGCGCGCTCGTGCTAAGTCGCCCTGCTTGCCCTTGACAACTTCCCCGGCGATTGTGCGGAACTCCTCGTTAACTGGCACCAAACGCTCCGGCTTCAGGTACTTTCCGTCATCGGATAACGGACCCACATAGGCGGTCTTCTCAATACGCTGCACGAGAAAACGTATCTCGACGGCTTGGTTGCTGTGCTCCGGGCTAAGTTCAAGAAAAAGTACGCGGTTGCCATGCACAGGCTCCTCCAGAATGCACTGTTCCCCGGGAACTTTTATGGCTGTTACCTCAACCGTTTGAAATGCGTCCGTGGCCGGCATAGGCAGCCACATGCGCGCGGAATCGGTCAGTTCAGGCAGTATGGCCCTATAGACGAATTCAAACTCGTCACGGTCTGTGACGACATCCAGCAGATGGTGCGGTGCGACCGTTACGGGAACCGTGTGCCATGTTCCATCCCGCTTCTGTTCCCAGGTATAGAGGGGTTGACCGTTGATCTTATGAACGGTCGTCTCTGTGACGGTCATCAAGCCCGGATCGCCTTCCAGGAAGAAATCCACATCATAAACATCACCCTCGGTGTCGACCATGTCCACGCAGGCAAAATGGCTACGTGGACCCAGATTCGACAGGTATTCCGTGTGGACGCGAACCAGATTCAGGCGGAGCTCTCTGTCGCCGAAGGGAAGTCTGAAATGTTCTTCGCCCAGGCGGGTCTGTTCTTCGATATGGCGCTCGATGCCTGCCTGTATATCCGCTGTTACCACATTTGGCACAGGGGTAAATACGTCCCGCATCTCTTTTCGCCCACAGCCCGCAAACACAGCGCAGACTGCCACTGCTACTGGAATGATTGTTCGCCAG
>CAKKRN010000021.1:0-1472 GCA_919902745.1 Syntrophaceae bacterium
GTATTTCCCGAGGTAAAAATCATCCACGCAAACCTCGTGGACGGGCAGCTCATCCGGCCGCCCGTCTCCAAAGGTATCGCCCATCCGATAACAGCCCCCCTTGACGAAGACAAACTCCCCGGCCATTTTTTCATGAATCATTCTGGACGATTCCGCTTCCGCACGCCTTTTGGCCTCTTCCTCCGCGACCCTTCCGGCCTCCGCCTCCTGCCGGCGCTTTTCCACCTCTGCGCGCCTGTCCGCCTCCGCCGCCGATTGCCGTTTTTCCTCCTCCGCGATTCTGTCCGTCTTCTCCCGTTTTTGGAGGATCGCCTCCCGCATGGCTCGACCATCCTCCAATCCCTTTCCATCGAAGGAGAGGATCTCCATCCGGGAAAGCGCCATCTCGACGGCTTCCTCCTTCTCCCCCTCATACCCGGCGATGAGAACCTTTCTTTTCCTCTTATCCCGGACCTGAGCCCCGGAGCAGTTCCCCCGCTTGAGGCTGTCGCTCTCGATGTTATAACCGTTTTTCAATTTCGCTCGGCCGTATTCCGGAAGGATATAGTTGAAATCCCGCCAGGGAATGGTCACGCTGACCCCGTTTTCCGTATACTTGCTCCCCTCCTTGCCGTATCCGTCGCAATCCGTGTTGAAGCCGCTGAAATCAAATACCTCTTTCTGTCCGCCATCGTAATAGATGTGGATCTTGGCCGCGGATGACGCGGCGGCCGGTTTGGTCTCCTGCTGCCTTGGCGCGGTGTTTTTGAGGGGGACGGTTTTTTTCGGAATCAGCTTGTTGCCGTGCTGGATGCAATACTGAACGCTGTCGGGGTAAACCTCGCTGTCCACCGGACAGATCTTATCCGCATAGGCCACGGAACCCAACCACAGAGAAATCAGGAAAACAAACGCAAGCCGCAGGAACATCCGCATGGTCAAAACCCCCGTTCATGCTCACATGTGAGGCTTCCCGCCCACAGGGCGGGGCTTGGGGTTTGCGCTTCCGGTCAAGATGACTGTAAAGATTGAACAATAAAGGCGGGGAATTATCACCGAAGCTCTCTGGAAAAGTCAATATAAAACTGAGGGCCGGTTTCATCCGTCGGACCACGTCGATCATCATGCCGCCCCGGCATTCCACGACCGCGACGTTAATCTCTTCGAACGGCAGCTTTTCCGGCACGCCGGTGATCTCCTCGGCCATCCCCATCCATAGTCCGGGAAATCGTCTTGATTTCGTACTTTACATTTACTACGAATTTATGACAAGTATGCTTCCATGATGCTGAAGGAAAAATGATATCATTCGGTTCATGGAAAGATCGCGTCAAGGTCCTGAAGCGGGAGACTTTCACCCTCTACCTGGCCTGCCGCCACCCCCGCGTCCCCTGGTACGCGAAGCTCCTCGCGCTGATCGTCGTCGCCTACGCATTGAGCCCGATCGATCTGATCCCGGACTTCATCCCCGTGCTGGGATACCTGGACGACCT
>CAKKRN010000021.1:1572-7460 GCA_919902745.1 Syntrophaceae bacterium
ATTGAGAATCGACGGACCGGCCACCACCACAGAGGTCTCTGCCGTCCTGTCGGTCATGAGGCTGCTGGCCCTGATGGTGTATGTACCAGCGGGAATTGTCGGCTGGGTAAGCACGATCACGGATTCCATTTTTTCGTTGGTTGTCACATTTGCCCGGAGTATCCCCACGATTTTGGCTATTTTTGCCGGCGAGGTCTGCCCCATTTCCGCCCGGAAGGTCCCGTCCTGGGCCACCTTGGCGAGGGCAACGGCGACATTGACGTCCGGCTGACCGATCAGGGAGATGAAGACCGTATCACCCGAGGTGAAGCCTGAACCATCGAAGATAAAATCAGCACCCATTAGTTTGGCTACTCCCAAGGGTATCACCTCGGGATTCATCACCACCTGGGGTCCGGGAAGCGCCCGGTCCAGTACTTTTGGCGGACCGGCACACGCGAGAATAAAAACAAAAAGCACAAAAGCAGCCAAAAGATGAAGCTTCTTCAAGTTCTGCATGTTGATAAAACCCTCCCTTCTTGTTGGTAGAATGTCAGAAAACGGCGATTATTTCTTTAAGGCTCTTATCCCATAACCTGCCGGGAGGGGTCAAGGGTTTATTGAGTCCCGGATCCTAAGGTTGGTTTCGTGTCAAGAGGAGAAGATTTTCATCGATTACGAGTACTTCTCCTCGCGGTAGTGGGCCATCCGGACCTGGGGGTCGAGATCGCGCTTTCGCAGGCGGATGCTGCCCGGGGTCACCTCGACCAGTTCATCCTCGGCGATGAACTCGATGCACTGGTCCAGCGACATCGGACGCGCGGGCCGGAGGATCACCGTCTGGTCCGATGTGGAGCTCCGCATGTTCGTGAGCTTCTTCTCCTTGACGATGTTCACGTTCATGTCGATCGAGCGGTTCCGCTCCCCGACGATCATCCCGCCGTATACCTCCGTCCCCGGCGAAATCAGCAGCTCTCCGCGGTCCGCCATTGCGTGGCAGGCGTAGGCGGTCGTCCTCCCCGGCCGGTCGGCCACGAGCGCCCCCGTCATCCGCTGCGGGATCGCGCCCGCCCAGGGCTCGTATCCCTCGAAGAGGGTGTTCATCACCCCGGACCCCTTCGTGTCCGTCAGGAAGTGGGTCCGGAAACCGATCAGGCCGCGCGCCGGGATGATGAACTCCAGGTTCACCCGGCCGCTCCCCTTGTTCACCAGGTTGACCAGCCGCCCCTTCCGCGCCGCGAGCTTCTCGGTAAGCACCCCGATGAACTCCTCGGGGGCGTCGATGAACAGGCGCTCGACCGGTTCGAACACCTTCTCACCCTCAAGCCGCGTGATCACGTGGGGCTTGGAGACCATGAACTCGTACCCCTCACGGCGCATCGTCTCGATCAGGATCGCCATCTGCAGCTCCCCGCGACCGCACACCTCGAAGGCGTCGGCCCGCTCCGTCGGCTTCACCCGGAGCGACACGTTCCGGAGGATCTCCCGGTCGAACCGGTCCCGGAGATGGCGGGAGGTGAGATACTTGCCCTCCCGGCCGGCCAACGGGCCGCTGTTCACGAAAAAGAGCATCGACACGGTCGGCTCGTCCACGCGGATTCGCGGCAGCGGCTGCGGATTCTCGAGCGAGGAGACCGTGTCGCCGATCTGGAGGTTCTCGACACCGGAAAAGGCGACGATGTCGCCCGCCTCGACCCGCTCCACCGGAACCTTTTTCAGCCCCACGAAGGTGTAGAGGGCGGAGAACTTGACCCCCGGGGTGATCGCCTTTTCGCCGCAGAGGCTGTAGGTCTGGCGCATCTCCAGGACGCCGTTCATCACGCGGCCGATGGCGATCTGGCCGACATAGGGATCGTAGTCGAGGTTCGTGACGAGGTATTGCGGCATGGCCAGATCATCCCCCTCCGGACCGGGAATCGCCGTCAGGATCGTATCGAAGAGCGGCGTGAGATCCGTCGAGCCGTCTTCGAGCTTCCGGTGGGCGACACCGCGTTTGGCATTCGTGTAGAGGATCGGAAATTCGATCTGTTCCTCCGTCGCATCGAGGTCGATGAAGAGGTCGTACACCTCGTTGATCACCTCCTCGATCCGGGCATCGGGGCGGTCGATCTTGTTGATGATGAGGACGACGGGAATCCGCTGAGCGAGGGCCTTCTTCAGCACGAAACGCGTTTGCGGCAGCGGCCCTTCGCTCGCGTCAACCAGCAGCATCACCCCGTCCACCATGTTCAGGCTCCGCTCGACCTCCCCGCCGAAATCGGCGTGGCCCGGGGTGTCGACGATATTGATCTTCACCTCCCCGTATAGGATGGCCGTGTTTTTGGCCATGATCGTGATGCCCCGCTCCTTCTCGAGATCGAGCGAATCCATCACACGATCCTCGATGACCTGGTGGTCGTTGAAGGTTCCCGTCTGCCGTAGCATCCCGTCCACGAGGGTCGTCTTGCCGTGGTCCACGTGAGAAATGATAGCAATATTGCGGATATTCGTTTTACGCATCTTCTTCTTATCTTCCTGTCTTTCCGTTCAAAGCGCCTCTGGGACGGAAAACGTGTGAAATACCCCCGCCGCGCGAAGTCACGCCAGCTACAAACCCGAATTTTCGTTGTGGGCCGGGTTGTCTGATCGGGCGTCATTCCGGCCTTCGTAGGGATGACGCCGTTGATATATAGGGTCGCAAGAGGAAAAATAGACGGATTACACCGTCTTACCGGTACGCTCCCCGCCCTTGTTCACGCCGCCGGCCGTTCCGCCGATGAATGCGTTTCTTCTTGTCCCCGGGAACAGACCTGCCGACGGGCGCCGGCTCGACCGTGAGCGCTTCAGGCTCTTCCTCCGCGGGTTCCCCCGAGGGCGACTGCGGCGCGGCCTGAAGGGTGCGCTGATAGTAATCATCCAGCAGCATCGCGATCAGCGGCGACTCCTCCTCCGCCTCGGTGAGACTCCGGCCCAGTGGGATAAAGCGCCGCATCCGTTCCTTCTCGAGGCTGTCGCGCGACCGGAGTTCGGCCTCCAGGGAGGCGACCACCCGTTGCGCAACGATCCCCTCGACGTCCTCGTCCGTTGGAACCGTTCTTTCATGCAAATCCGTGATGTTGAAACTCCGGGCGATCGATTTGAGGGCGAACTGCTCCATGCCCGCCACGAGCGTGATGGCCGTGCCGCTCGCCCCGACGCGGCCCGTACGCCCCGCGCGGTGGATGTAGAGCTCCGGATCCTCCGGCGGCTCGTATTGGATCACGTGCGACAGATCGGGGATGTCGATCCCCCGGGCCGCCACGTCGGTCGCCACGAGGAAGCGGAGCGTCCCCTTGCGCACCCTCGCCATGACCTTCTCGCGGGCTCCCTGGGCGAGATCGGAGCTGAGCTCGTCGGCGTCGTAGCCGAACCGCTTGAGGACAACCGAGACGAAGTGCACCGTCGAACGCATGTTGCAGAAGATGATCGCCGAAAGGGGGTTCTCCATCTCGATGATCCGGACGAGCGAGCGCTCCCGTTGCATCCCCGGAACGACGTAGTAGATGTGATCCGTTTCGGACACATGGACGTGGTCCCGGCTCAGGCTGAGGAACTCGGGATGGCGGATGAACTCCGCGGCGAGGCGGATCACGAAGGAGGGTATGGTCGCGGAGAACATGTAGCCGTTTATCGGCCTCTGGGGCAGGAACTGCTGGACCCGCTTCATGTCGGGGTAGAACCCCATCGAGAGCATCCGATCCGCCTCGTCAAAGACAAAGATCTTCAGATCATCGAGGATCAGGGTCCCTTTGAGGAGGTGGTCGAGGATGCGCCCCGGCGTCCCCACGACAAGCTGCGCCCCCCCGCGGAAGGCGTCCAACTGCGGACCGTATTTCACGCCGCCGTAGACGACGGCGGTCCGCAGCCCGAGTTCGCGGCCCAGGAGCTCCGCCTCGCACGAGACCTGGGAGGCCAACTCCCGGGTCGGGACGAGGACCAGGGCCTGACAGCCCTTCTTCGCCAGATCGATCCGCTCCAGGATCGGCAGGAGGAAGGCCCCCGTCTTGCCGCTTCCCGTCTGTGATTGCACCATCAGGTTCCGCCCGGCGAGAATATAGGGGATCGCGCGGGCCTGAACCGGCAGCAGTTTCGCCCAGCCCGCCTTGGCGCACGCCGCGCGGGGCAATTCGGGAAGTTCCTCGAGGGTTACCTCCGGCAGCGCGTTCTCCGGTTCGACAACCCTTTCTGCATTCGTCTGCTGCGGGTGGCTCTCCGCCGTCACCCGATTTGTTTCCATGTCGGCCTCGGGGCCGTTCTCGATACGATCTTCTTGCATGATTCCTCTCTTTCGATGGACAGGGGGCTGATCTTCCGTAAGCGGCCCTTAGGTGAGACACCCTGGCCGGGAGGGATGCAACGCTTTCCTGCACGATTTGGAGACACACATACGCCCCAAAAGGGGATTTGTCAAGCCATTTGCTTTCTAAGTGACCGAATATCTGAAATTTTATACGTTCCCGTCAGGCAGGGTACTTCAGTAATCTCGCCCGCGGCCGCAAGTTTCCCTTGAAGTCGTCCTCCCGATTTGCTAAGCGGTGGCACGGATTCCACGGCATCAGACCCGACGCTTCCCAGGAGAAATTCATGGATCAGAAAAACCATCCGCCGGCTGCGCTCGCCTGGCTCGTCTGGGGCCTCGGCGCGGCCTTCTACTTCGCCGGTTTCTACCATCGGGTCGCCCCCGCCGTCATGACCGATTCGTTGATGACCGATTTCCATATCGGCGCCGCGGGGCTCGGCAACTTCACCGCCTTTTACTTCTACAGCTATTTCCTGATGCAGGTTCCCACGGGCATTATTGCCGACTACTGGGGACCCCGGAAACTCCTGGCCGCCGGAGCGCTCGTAGCCGCCGGCGGGACCCTTCTTTTTGCCTCCGCCACGTCGATTGTTCCGGCCAACATGGGACGACTCCTCATCGGCGGGGCGGTCGGGGTCGCCTATGTCGCCATCCTCCGTCTTTCGACACGCTGGTTCGAACCCCGCTTCTACGCCACGTTGGGCGGGCTCACACTCTTCTGCGGCGTCGGCGGCGCCGTATCCGCCGGCGTTCCGCTGCATTTTCTGGTTGCCCGCTTCGGCTGGCGGCCCGTGATGTTCGTCGCGGCGGCCGTTCTCCTCCTCATCGGGGCCGCTATCTGGCTGATCATCCGGGATGATCCGGCCGACCGGGGATACCGAAGCTTCGCCCCTCCGGAGCCGGAGGCATTTTTTTCACTGGCTACGCTCCGCAACGATCTGGCGATGGTGTTCCGCTACCGGAACACCTGGCTTCTCTCCCTCGTCGGTTGCGGCTTAACGGGATCGGTCCTCACCTTCGCCGGGCTCTGGGGCGTCCCTTTCTTCACGACCCATTACGGGATGCCCACCGCGGCAAGCTCCGCCATCACCTCGACACTGCTGATCTGCTTCGCCGCAGGCGCCACCCTGCTGGGCATCCTGTCCGACCGGATCGGCTTGCGCAAGCCCGTCATGTTCGCCGGTTCGGTCGTGGCATTGCTCTGCTGGATTCCGATCCTCTTCTTCCCCAGGCTCCCCATCTGGCTGCTCGTCTCCATGGTCATTCTCGTCGGCCTGGCGTGCGGTTCCGTGACCCTCGGCTTCGCCTTCGTGAAGGAGTCCGTCCCGTCCCGGTTCGCCGGCACGGTCAGCGGGGTGTACAATATGGGTTCGATCCTCGGGGTCATGATCCTGCAGCCGGCCATCGGCTGGCTTCTGGATCTATCCTGGCGGGGGACCATCGCCGGCGGCGTCCGGATCTACGCCTTGGCTGCCTACCGGTCGGGTTTTGTGCTGATCATCGCCTTCTCGATCCTGTCGGCCCTGGCGATCGGCTTCACCACCGAGACCCACTGCCGTCAGCAGGGGGCGCCGGACAAGAACGGTGCGGG
>CAKKRN010000022.1:0-1410 GCA_919902745.1 Syntrophaceae bacterium
ATCAGATCCTTCATGCATCCGATCCGATGCCGGATCATGTAATCTTCAATGCCGTCGATGATTTCCATCGTGGCGGCCGGATGGATGAAGTTGGCCGTGCCGATCTGGACGGCCGATGCCCCCGTGATCAGGAATTCGAGCGCGTCGGCGGCCGTCGAGATTCCGCCGATTCCGATCACCGGGATCTTTACGGAACGGACCACCTGCCAGACCATCCGGAGGGCGACCGGTTTTACGGCGGGACCGGAGAGGCCGCCGGTGACGTTCGCCAGATGGGGGCGACGCCGTTCGATATCCACCGACATCCCGGTCAGGGTGTTGATCAGCGAGACGGCGTCGGCGCCGGCAGACTCCACGGCCCGGGCAATCTCGGTGATGTCGGTCACGTTCGGCGTCAGTTTCACAATCACCGGCAGATCCGTTTCACCCCGGACCATTTCCGTGACGGCGGCGGCGGCATCCGGATAGGCGCCGAAGGCGACGCCCCCCTTCTTGACATTCGGGCAGGAGATGTTGACCTCGATCGCGTGCACCCCCGCTGCCCGGGTGAGAATTTCCGTAACACGCCGGTATTCTTCGATCGTTTCACCAAAGATGTTGGCGATGACCGTGACGTTGAGTTGTCTCAGAAAGGGAAGCTTCTCGGCGATGAACGCCCGGACGCCGACATTCTGCAGCCCCACGGCGTTCAGCATCCCGCAGCGGGTCTCCATGATCCGGGGGGGCGGGTTGCCCGGTCTCGGTTCGAGGGAGAGCCCTTTGACCACGATGGCCCCAAGACGGTTCAGATCGCAAAACGGGGCGTATTCTTCGCCATAGCCAAAGGTTCCCGAAGCGGTCATGACCGGATTCTTGAGGCGGAGACCGCAGAGATCGACCGCAAGCCGCCCGGGAACAACTGTGTTGTTATCCGCTTCCATCTGCTGAATCACACTCCTTGCTCTTTTGCGCTACCCCTACACGGGAGGATCCCAGAGGATCTCCCCGATATCGAATACCGGGCCGTCATGACAGACCCTCCGGTAACCGGTTCGCCCCTCCCCTTCCTTGATTGCAACCACACATCCCAGGCAGGCGCCGACGCCGCAGGCCATCCTCTCCTCAAGCGAGACCTGGCAGCGGATTCGGGTGTCTCTGAGCAGAAGCTCCAGTGACCGGATCATCGCCCCAGGACCGCAGGCCAGGATGAGCGTGCTCTTTGCGTCATATCCGCCCAGATCAACGGCCAGCAGCTCGGTGACGGTTCCGTGATACCCGCAGCTGCCGTCGTCGGTGGCCGTCCGGAGGTCGCAGAAGCCCTGGAAACGGTTCAACCCGGTCAGGAGTTCCGCCGTTCCGGCGCCGAGATAGGCCGTGACCTGCCGTTTCCCGGAATGGGTTTTCGGAAGAGAGCCTTCCTGGAGAAGGAAG
>CAKKRN010000022.1:1510-4223 GCA_919902745.1 Syntrophaceae bacterium
GACCTGCCGTTTCCCGGAATGGGTTTTCGGAAGAGAGCCTTCCTGGAGAAGGAAGGCCAGCGGCGCCACACCGACGCCGCCCGCGACCAGGAGAAGCTGTCGGACATCGGGATCAATCGTAAAGCCGCGGCCGAGAGGACCCAGGACCGTAAGCGTTGAGTCTCGGTTCAGCCGGGACAAGAGGGATGTTCCCCGCCCGACGATGCGGCAGAGCAGAGTCAGGATCGCGTGACCCTCTTCCCGGTGAAATCCGTAAACGCTGATCGGCCGCGGAAGGAGGGGTTCCTCCCGATCCGGATCACGGATCATCACGAACTGCCCCGGGATCGGCGTCGCAAAAGAGAGCGGAAGCCGGATGGTCAAGAGGAAGTGACCGGGGGCGACGCCGCGGTTCTCCATGACCTGCCCGATTTCTAAGGATGGTTTTTCAGCCATGGTGGTCATTCCTTGTTCGCCGGTTCCGAGGGATGCTCTCCCTCCGGCCGAATCCGATCCAGGTCCGCCCAGAAGATCAGCGCATCCTCCCCCGTATCGGGGTAATAACCGGGACGGACGCCCTTCACCGAAAAGCCGAACTTTTCGTACAGATTCTGTGCCGGAAGGTTGGTGCGGCGCACCTCGAGCGTGACCCATCGCGCCCCTTCCGATAGTGAAGCCCGGATCGCCTCACGCAACAGCAAGAAGGCAACCCTTTTCCTCCGCTGATCTTTCCGGACCGCGATGTTATGGAGGTGCATCTCGTCCGCCACCCGCCAGTAGACGACGTAACCCGCTACCGGTTTGCCCGGCAATGGATCAACCCTGCCCACGAGCACCCGGGCGATGGGGTTGGTCATCTCGCCGCGGAATATATTCTCCGACCATGGAGAGGGGAAAGAATCCCTTTCGATTGCGATAATTTCGCGCATATCCCCTTCCTTACATTCTCCGATTCGGATGTTATCCATTTTCATGATTCTAAAAACTCCGGATGTAATGGAGGATAACCGTCGCCGACAGGAATACCGCGCAGAAAATGGGAAGGGCGCCGCGCAGATGGATGGTGTTGAGTGCGACCGCGGTTCCGATCAGAGGAAGGAGCCCATAGACCAGATCCAGCCCCCGGATGATCCGGGGCGCCAGGCGGGGATAGCTCCAGGTCATGACGCCGATGCCGATCGGGATTGCGATCAGGATCAGGCCGGCCGACAGGAGCCAGGTCTTCAGGGCCGCGAAAAGGTGTTTGCGTGCAATGGCGGGGGGGGCGCCGCTCATGGCATTCTTCAAGGCTTCATTCGCGGGTTTCTCATTTCCGCGGATAATCCAGCGGTCCATCTGTTGCGCAAGATAGGCGAACGGAACAAAAATGAGCACGGCCAGTGCGATCAGCCCCTGGGGCAGGTGACCCAGAATCCGGCCGCTCTCGATGGCGCAGGCGGCAATCACAATGGCGGCAGCCGTGTCGTTGGGAGGAACATAGGCGCCGATCGGAAGGCGGTCGATCCATAATAGTTCGATGAATGCGCCGGCAATGAGACCGGTATAGGGATCGCCCAGGATAGCGCCGGTCACGGGCGCCGCCACAATCGGTCGCGAGATCAGGGTCTGGATGAAGACGCGATCCAGGCAGAGGAGGCCGCCGGCAATGGATACGATCAGAACATTCATGATCATAGGATCCGCCTGAACGGTTCAAACGCGGGTTAAGGCCGGACACGTGAAAAAAGGGTCCGCGCGTGCATCAGGACCCCATGCTCCGGACGATTTCGAAAAGATCGATCGGTTTTTCCCTCGGGACGCGCCACAATTCGATCTGCACCCCAGCATTCCGCAGGCCGGTGATATCCCGGATGTCCCCATCGCTCAGCAGGACGGATTGGGTACAACAAAGCCTGCATTCCTCGTTATAAATATTTCCGATATTCAGTTTATCAAATCGGAAGCCGAGCCGATAGGCCGTCCATGCGGCGGAAACGGTGCTGAAGAGAACAATCGTCGAGGGGCCGCTGCCCCGCCGGAAAGCGTTGTTTTCCGCAAATTCCGCCACGCCGCTGATCACGACCCGGACTTTGCTGGGAACCGCCATCCGGATCACCGTCTCGCGGAAGAAATCGGAGGCTACCTGATCATCCGCTACAACAATGCAGGAAGCCTTGAGAAAAGGAACCCAAGCCTCCAGGATCTGGCCATGAACCAGACGGTTATCGACCCGCACGAGGGCTATATCCAATGAATCTTGCAATGGGTTATCCGACTTTTTTGCTCAGAATATCACTGGCAAGGGAGATGTTCTTGATTCCGTAATCCTTGATGAAATGAGCAAAATCCTCTAAGGTCATCCCTTCCCGGATGTCGGGGAGCTTCAGAAGCATCGGAAGGTTGACGCCGGTAATCACCTCTACCTTGCCTGTCTTCAGAAAGGAGAGGGCAAGGTTGGAGGGCGTCCCGCCGAAAAGATCCGTCAGAATAAGTACCCCCTGACCCTGCTCCAGCTTCTTAAGCGCCGTGCTCATCTCTTTTTTGATATCTTCCACCCCTTTGGTCTGGTCGACGGCGATATGAACGATCCCCTTTATGCTGCCGCGGATCAATTCCGCCGCCTTGATCAATTCGTTCCCCAGATTGCCGTGGGTGGTGATCAGTACGCCGATCATGATTTTTCCCCCATGTTCCGATATTTGGCGAAGGCTAATGGATTCAATCTCAATTGTCAAGGTGAATCGAGGCAACTGGG
>CAKKRN010000023.1 GCA_919902745.1 Syntrophaceae bacterium
TGCTGAAGTTGATGCCGACGTCGATTCCGTACATTGTCAGAAGCGCCATCGCCGTTTCTTCCATCGGGGAGACGGCCGGCATCCCCGTCTCGATGCGGTGCACGCCAGCCTCCGCCAGTTTCTCGGCAATCCGCACCTTGTCATCCTTCGTGTAGATGATCCCAGCCTGCTGTTCGCCGTCGCGCAGTGTGACGTCGTGAATCCTCACCGTCTTCGGAGGGTTGAAACCCTTCGTCACCTCGTCGACGTAATTCCACGGGCTCACGAACCAGTTATCCGTTTTCCAGGGCGTACCCTTTTAATTTTCACTCATGCAATTCTCCTTTAGTTCCATATATGGATTTCCCTATCTCATCGCCTCTTCCATGTGCTCCATCAGCGTGAAGAGCACCGGCCCGTCGCCGCTGACCAGCACATTTTCCTCGAGACGACAGGTCTGCCGAAGACCGGGATGGCCCGCGAAGGTCTCCACCGCGAAGTACATGTTTTGCTTGATCTCCGCCGGGTAGTCCAACGAATAGGCCCGCGAGATCCACATCCCCTCGTAGAGCGTGATGCCGATGCTGTGCGCGAACTGCTGCAGCGTGACGGTGCCGTACGTGTCGTCGTCATACTTCGGGAAGCAGGCCGCCACATCCGCCGTCGTATTGCCGGGGCGGAGCTTGTCGATCGCCGCATACATGGAGTCGTACACCTCGCGGTAGAGATCGATCTCCTGCCGGTTCATCTTCCCGGCGCACTTGAAGCACCGGACGAAATCGATGTAGTAGCCGGAAGGTCCGACGGCGTTGATGTCGACGATCACCAGGTCCCCCTGCCGGATCATCTTGTTGGTCGCCCAGCGCCGGTAGGGGCTGGTATTGCCGCCCGACGCCACAATGATATCATAAATGATTTCGCATCCCTTGCTCAGCATGAACTCGTGGACCTTCGCCTCGATCTCGCGCTCCGTGACCCCGGGCTTCAGCCATTCGTACTTGATATGCCACATCGCCGCATCGCCGATCGAGGCGGCCTGCTTCAGCAGTTCGATCTCGTCGCGCGTCTTGACCACCCGGGCGGAGGACATCGCCGGCCAGCCGTTCACGATATTCAATCCCGCGTCCTTGAAGGCCTGCAGGGAGGGCATATCGAGATTGTCGATCCCGATCTTCTCCTTTTCAACCTTGTTCTCCTTCAGAACCGCGATCACGCCGTCCACCATCTTTTTGGCCATATGGGGTACGGCTCCTTCGGCCCACTGCCACGTCATCGCCGGGCGGATGTTATTTTCCGGAATCCACGGGAGATCGATCACCGCGCAATGGAGGTCCGATCCGGCCGTCTCAAAGAATACCGGCGCGCCGCCCCGCGGCAGAACCACGTACCGGATGTTGATGTTGTATTTCCAGTTGCCCTGGTAGGAGCCGGTCACATACCGGATGTTGGCCCCGGCAAAAAGAACGAGCGCGCCCAGGTCGTAGGCCTCCATCTGCTCGCGGGTGCGCTGGAGGCGTTCAGCGCGCATCCGGTCGAAATCGACCCGGTATTGCCAGTCCGCCCCCGTCTGGCTGTAGAGGCGGCGCGGATCCCACTCGTGCGGCTTGTGAATGAAATTGGTGCTCAGTTCGTATCCCATCGTCTTTTCTCCTTTCCTGATTTAGGCCCCTATTTTTCCAGCAGCGCCTGCTGCCCCGTCCGGGCCGATTCGATCGCCGTCCAAATCAGCGCCAGCGCGGCAAGCGAGGACG
The DNA here is from genome assembly GCA_919902745.1 of Syntrophaceae bacterium. GTDB lineage: Bacteria > Desulfobacterota > Syntrophia > Syntrophales > UBA5619 > UBA5619. The sequence continues at coordinate 1,731 of CAKKRN010000023.1, forward strand.
GCCCATCCGTCTCCGGTTGTGCGCCGGTGCGGATGCAATCGGCAAACTCCTCGACCTCCTCCAGAATGGGGTCGCCGACGGGCAGCGGAATCTCGCTTCCTCCATCCTGATCCAATGTGAATATCGTCAGTTGCGTAAATCGATCCATCACCGGCCACATCTTCAGATATTCGTCGAAGGGAACGTTCGGCATCGCGATCGTGCAACGCAGGTTGGCCTCGGTTCCATAGACGGAGATGTGGTTGGATTTGAGCGAACAGTAATTCGACCCGAGGTAGCCGAGGATGCCGGATTGAAACCGGAAGATCGTTGCGGTGACATCTTCGACCGGCGCCGGGATGTAGAGCTTGCCAAAATAGGCAAAGGCGCTCCGGATCGGCCCGAAGAAGTGGGTGAGGGTATCCGCGTGATGGACGCCCATCGTCATCAGCGAGCCGGCGGGACAGCCGGAATCATCCGCCGTCCAGCGCCATTGGTCGGCGGTCAACGCGAATCCCAAGTTGTGGGAAAAGTTGGCCTCCGCCATGACCGGTTTGCCGATCGCGCCGTTGTCGATCAGCTCCTTGATCTTGCGAAATCCCGCCAGGCGCCGCATGTTATGGCCGACCATCAGAACCACGCCGGCTTTCCGGCAGGCCTCGATCATCCTCTTTCCATCCACCAGCGTATTGGCGATTGGCTTTTCGACGAACACGTGCTTCCGATAGCGGGCGGCCAGCTCCGTCTGCTCCGCGTGAACCGCGTTCGGGGTGATCAGCAGGACGCCGTCGATATCCTCCCGTTTCAGCAGCTCTTCATAGCTTTTTTCCTGATCGCATCCATAGCGCCGGCTGTACTCCATTCGCTTCTCCGCCGTTCTGGAGAAACAGGTGACCAGTTCAAGCTTTTCGCTCCGCTGCACCGCGTCGGCAATCACCCCCGACCAGCTCCCGATTCCGACCAGCCCGACCCGTACAGGACGCCCTGTTTTCATTCCGCTCTCCTCTCCCCCCAAACGCATCGGCGCCACCGTCGTTTTTCGGGGACAGATTTCAAATCTGTCCCCGAGTTCTTGTCATCGCGGGCAACACGAAACCCTTTCATACGACGTCACCGGACCAGCCGTCAAATGTTTTTGTCGTTTTTTTGTTGACACGCGGACGGCATCCCCTTACACTCCGCCACCAAAAAAAGACGACTTCGTAAAAAGGCCACAGGCAAGGCGCGCGAATCCTGAGGAATGAGGAATCGGGGACATGTGGGGACACCTTGCCGCAAGGTGTCCCCAAGCCCAAAGGGATCGGAACGTGTCCCCGGAACACCGCAATGACGAGGGATGAAGCGCAACGCAGCATCCGGACTTTTTACGACGCCGTCAAAAAAAGAGAGCCCTGAAGAATCTTGAACCCGATGCCCCTCTATCTTACCTTTACGCTGGCGCTGCTCACCATCACGTGTGTGCAGGCCGGCCGCGTGCTGCTCTCGCTTTACGCGCTGAAACTCGGCGCGGACCCCTTATGTCGTTCCAATTCCTCATCGCTGGCCCAGCCCATGAAGTTCAGCGATATCAT
>CAKKRN010000024.1 GCA_919902745.1 Syntrophaceae bacterium
CTCGCCTTTGGCCCTTAACTAGATAATCTCCCTTCCTCCCCTACTATTTTCGCCTTCTTTCCCGCATGGCTATTGCTTTTTCTTTTGGGTTATGATATCTAGTCATCTAACTAGCTAACAGCAACGGAAGGGAGGATTTCATGGGTTATCCAACCAGGGTGCAGCTCATCAAACGCAAGGCCTCGGAGCAGTGGTACATCAACTTCCCCTCGGCGGTGGCGCGGGCGATGGAGTTTAAGCGAAGTGAGCTGGTGGAGTGGATCATCGAGGACAAGAGCCAGCTGGTGCTAAAAAGGACCGAGGTGCCACCGCTCCGGCTCAAAAAAAAACCGCCGGCGGGCTCCTCGACTGTTTCCAGGAGCTCTGGGAGCAGGGCGAAGCCGCCTTCGGCCAGGACCGGGTCGCGGGGAGGGCAAAAAGGCTCGCCCTGAGCGCGCTGGTCTGTCTGGGCCGGCGCACGGTGACGGGACTTGTATCTGCTTCGGGGCGCCAGTTTTCGGACTGGTCGGCTGACTACCGGCTGTTTTCGAAGGAGCGGTTTGACGCCGGTGGGCTATTTGAGGTAGCCAGGCGCGAGGTCCAAAAAGAGTCGCCCAGGGGGGCGCCGCTGGTGGCGGCCATGGACGACACCATCCTCAGAAAGCGGGGGACAAAAACGGCGGGCGTGGCCTGGCGGCGCGATCCCCTGGGGCCGCCCTTTCACACCAACTTTGTTTTGGCCCAGCGCTTTTTGCAGCTCTCGGCGGCCCTGCCCGGGGGCGCGGGCCCAGGCCCGGCCCGCATGGTTCCCATCGATCTAAGACATGTTCCCACGGCCAAGCGGCCGCGCCGGGGGTCGTCCCCCGAGGCTTTTGATCATTACCGCAAAGAGCAAAAAGAGGCCAACATCAGCCTCAAGGGGGCCGCCGCCCTGGGCGATTTAAGAAACTCTTTGGACGAAGACCCCACCGGAGCGGGGCGCCGGCTGTGGGCGGTGGTGGACGGACGTTTCACCAACGCAGCGGTTTTAAAGAACCTGCCCTGTCGCACCGTGCTCATCGGCCGGGTGCGCAAGGACACCAAACTGTACCTGCCACCAGATGAGCGGGGCGCCGGCCCCAGGGGCGGGCGCCGGCGGCTTTACGGCGATCGGGTTCCCACACCCGAGGAGCTGAGATCCGATGAAAGCATCCCCTGGCAGATGGTCAAAGTCTTTGCGGCGGGCAAGGAGCACGACTTTAGGGTAAAAACTCTGGCCCCGCTAAAGTGGCGCTCGGCAGGAGGGAACCTGGATCTGCGTCTGATCGTTATAGCCCCACTGGCCTACCGGCCCCGCAAGGGATCGCGTCTGCTTTATCGCCAGCCCGCCTACCTTATCTGCACCGATCCCGATATCCCCTTGGGCGAGTTACTTCAGGCCTACGTCTGGCGCTGGGACATCGAGGTCAACTTCCGGGATGAAAAACATCTGTTAGGGGTGGGCCAGGCCCAGGTGCGCAACGAGGCATCGGTGGAGAAGGTGCCGCAGCTGATCGTGGCCGCCTACGCGCTTATGCTCTGTGCCGCCGCCAAAACCTTTGGTTCCGCCGGTGTGCCCGACACCCTGCCACCGCCCAAGTGGAGAAGAGATCAAAAACCAAAACGCGCCTCTACCCAGAGTCTCATCAGTCACCTGAGAGCTGAGCTTTGGGGCAAAGCCCTGGGCCTGGATAGTTTCTCGGGCTTCAGGTCCCGGCAGTTTGCGGACACGAAGCCCAAGAAACTGCTGCCCGACCTTCCCTCCGCGGTTTTTTACGCAGCCGCATAGGAAATCTGAAACTCATTAACGAGTAAATTGAACGGGAGAAGGGCCAAACGCGAGAGGG
>CAKKRN010000025.1 GCA_919902745.1 Syntrophaceae bacterium
GTGCGGGCCACCCCTTTGCGGGCAACGTGATCCGGAGAGCAACCCACGATGTTTTCTCCATCGCAGATGATCCGGCCGCTGTCCGGTTTATAGATGCCGCTGATCATGTTGAAGATGGTTGTCTTGCCGGAACCGTTCGGCCCGATGATGGAAAAGATCGAATTCTTTTCAACGCTGAAACTGACGTTGTTGACCGCCTTCAAGCCGCCGAAGCTGATGCTCAGATTTTCAACTTTAAAGTGATCCATTGCCGGGGGTTCCATTCCTTATGCTTTTACAACCGAAAAAACAATAAAGTACAATCCGGGGCAGCCCCTCAAGCCAGGTGGCAAAAGAGGGCCGCCCCCGGAACGATTACTTCTTCCATGTGGCCAGATCGTTTGCAGTCCAATCCTGCAACAGGATGTAGCTTGCATTGGGACCGCACTTCTGGACCATGACCGAATCCGTTCCCTGATGCTGCTTTTCCGTCCAGGTGATCTTGGGACCGATGGACTGGTAATCCTTGAACGTGTTCAACGCCTTCAGGACCGACTCGGTGCTCAGGTTTCGCCCCACCTTCTTCAACGCCTCCACGAGCGGATCGGCAAACAGGATGCCGGCGTAATAGAATACGCCCCATCGCTCCTGCGGGTTCAGGCGCTTGGCCGCTTCACGATATTTGACCATCAGCGGATTCATGGAATCCGGGACCTCTCCGAAGGCGCCGGTGATGACCCCCTCCCAGAGCCCGCCGGAGATCTTGAACATCAGAGGATAATCGGAAAGGGTGTTGGAGGAGACCCACTGGGGTTTGAAGCCCACGTTGGCAGCGGTCTTCAATGAGATCACGGCCGCGGTCGGGTTGACATACATCAAAACCGCCTCCGCCCCCGAGTTCTTGAGCCGGAGGATCTGTGAAGCGAAGTCCTTTTCCGTGGGTTCCACCGGGATTTCAGCCACCAGGCTGATTTTGTACGTGGCCAGGCGCTCCTTCGCCCCCTCCAGACCGTCCTTGCCATAGGCGTCGTTCTGGTAGAGAATCCCGATTTTTTTCATTTTGAGCTTTTCCACGATGTATTTGGCCAGAACATTCGCCTCGTCCCTGTAGAGCGGATAGACCGCAAAGAGGTAGGGGTTGAGCGGTTGAACAAAATCCTGGTCGGCGGCCGACGGGCTGACCCAGATAATTTTGTTGGCCGCCAGATAGTCTTTCACCGCCATTCCCGTGGCGCTGCCGACGCCGCCGACAAAGGCGAAGACGCCCTGCCGCTCCACCAGCTCCTTCACCACACCGACGGTCTGGGCGGGGTTGTACATGTCATCCCGGATGAAATATTTGATTTTCCGGCCGTGGATGCCGCCCTCTTCGTTGACGATATCAAACAGCAGCTTGCTGCCGCGGGCCACCGACCCCCAGGGCGCCGCAGGACCGGTCTGGGGTCCCCACTGGCCGATTCGAATTTCGTTATCATCAAAACCCGCGGGGGTGGCCGCCGGCGCCACAGGGGCGAGGCATAAAACAGCCCATACCGCAATCCATAAAACAACCATTTTCTTTTTGAACATCATGGCATCCTCCTTAGTTTATTAGCATCTGGTTTCGTGGGAAAAACAGTACCGAAATTGCTGTCGTTTATTCATCGGCACGACGCCTATTAAACCTTTTTCACATAGTGCTTTGCAAAAAGTCCACTCGGCCGCAGGCAGAGGACCAGAATGATCACGATGAATGCTATAATCGGTTTCCAATGGGGCCAATAGTACCCGAAGAAGTTCTCGATCAATCCCATCAGAGCGCCGCCGATGATCACCCCCGGGATGCTCATGAGCCCGCCCAGGACGGCAGCGGCAAAGGCGCGCAGAAAAGGTTCCATCATGAAGGCCGGATCCAGCGTGGCCCGGGACGCAAAAAACATCCCCGCGACGGCGCCGATCAGCGAGCTGAATCCCCAGGCAAAGGAAAATACCCGCTCGGTCCGGATTCCCATGATCTTGGCGGCATGTTTGTTTTGCTGCGTCGCCCGCATGGCCACACCCAGCTTGGTAAATTTGAAGAAGATATAGAGAAACAGCATGATACAGGCGGTCACGGCGAACACGGCTATGGCCCAGTTGTTGATGATCATCCCCTTGACCGGCTCATACGTAACCGAGGGATTCAGCGGCAACGAAAAAAATTTCTGCTCCGCCCCCCACTTCCAACTGGCGAGGCCCATCAAAAACATCTCCGCCCCCAGCGTAATGACGATCATCCCCAGGATGCTGGGGTGCTTGGCGGGACGCAGAAACAGAAATTCGATCAGGATCCCTAACAGGATGGAAAACAGCATGGTGATCACAAAGGCGAGCCAGAACGGATATTGATAAGCGGAAAGGATATGAAAAGCGACGAACGATGAGAACATGGCCATCTCGCCTTGGGCAAAATTGACCACCTCGGAGGTCTTATAGATGATCACCACGGCCGTCGCAAAGAGACCGTAACAGGCGCCAATCGCCAGACCTTCCACCAAAAGCTGTCCTATCGGCATCTTCAATCACCTTTCTTG
>CAKKRN010000026.1 GCA_919902745.1 Syntrophaceae bacterium
CTATAATTATGCGCCTTGCATCTAAACGTTTTTGAAAGGTCAGTTGAGGCTCACGGATACCAGCGTGGAGACCCCCTGCTTCAGGATCGTGACGCCGTAGAGGCTGTCCACGATTTCCATCGATTTCTTGTTGTGGGTGATCATCAGGATCTGGGATTGGGCCGCGGTATCCTTCACCAGGCGGCTGAAAAGCGCGATGTTCGTGTCGTCGAGCGCCGCGTCCACCTCGTCCAGCAGAACAAAGGGTACGGGGCGGTAGAGCAGGACCGAGAAGATGAGCGCGATCGCCGACAGAGACTTCTCGCCGCCGGAAAGGAGCGTGACGCTCTGTGTCCGTTTCCCCGGGATCCGGATCTCGATGTCCACGCCCGTTTCGAGGAGGTCGTTCTCGTCGGTCAGGCTGAGTTCAGCCCGGCCGCCGGGGAAGAGGCGGGAGAAGACCTGCTGGAAGCACTGGTTGACCCCCGCGAAGGTTTCGGCGAACCGCTGCCGGGAGATGGTGTTGATCCGGGTGATCGTCTTCTGGAGCGTATCCAGGGAGGCGTTCAGGTCGGCGATCTGGCCGGTGAGAAACTCGAAGCGGGTCTTCAGCTCTTCGTGCTCGGAAAGGGCGAGGAGGTTGACCTCGCCGAAATTCTCGACGGCCTGCCGGTCCTTTTCGAGCCGGTCGGCAATCGCCGTTAGAGCCTCCTCCTCGAGCGGATGGAATTCCGGGAGGAGCTGCGCGAGGTCCGCGCCGTGCTTCTCCCGGATGTTCCTCTGGAGGTTCTCCAACTGCAGCGCGATCTCCCGGGCGGCGACCTCCAGTTCGGTCCCTTCGCGGAGCTGTCCGTCGAGGACCTTCTTGGTCTCCCGGATCTCCGCCTCCCGCGCGCGGAGGAGGGCCTCCTTCTCCTGCTGAGCGTCCCGCTTTCCGGAGAGGGTTTTCTCTATGGTTTCGCATTCGGCGTAGAGGCCTTTGAGCGCCTCTTCCTCGGCGGCGATCTGAATGGCAAGCGCCTGCGTTTCGCGTTCACAGGTCTCCGCGTCGGCCGTCCGGGCGGCGATCTCGCGGGAGTGGTCGACAAGAGAGGTTTCCAGACGGGCCAGCGTCCTCAGGTCGGCCTCCCGCTTTTCTTCGACGGAGGCCAGGCGGACCTTCCGTTCGGTGAGGGCGTGCTCCCGCTCTTCCAGATCGGCCCGGAGCGCATCCCCCCGCTCGCGGTCGCCGGCCATCGCCCCGTTGAGTTCCGCCTCTTTGCCTTCGATGGCCTTCATCTCCGCCTCGTGCCGCGCGATCTTCCCCCGGGCCTCGGCGGCCTCCGCGGCGAGATTTTCCTGGTTGAAATTAAGGGCCTTGAGCCGCTCCCCGACCTGGCGCAATTCGCCTTCGTACCGTTCGACGTCCTTTCGGAGGCCGTTGATCCGGAGTTCCGTGAGGTGGACCTGGGAACGGAGCCGGAGGAGCTCTTCGTCCCACTGGGCGATCAGGGAGGCGGCTTTTTTCCGGCCTTCCTGCTCCTGCTGGAGTTCGGCCTGGAGCTTTAAAACCTCTTCGGTAAGCTCGGCGATTTCACGCCGGTTGCGCAGCAGGCTCCGGTCGTTGCCGTTGCCGCTCCCGCCCGTCAGGATGCCGCTCGGACTGATGATGTCCCCCTCCGGCGTGACGAAGGTGCCGCGGAAGCCGTTCTGCCGCCAGAGGGAGATGCCGCTCCCGAGGTTCGGGATCAGAAGGACGTCGCCCAGCAGTTCGTTGACGATCGCCCGGCAATCCTCCCGGACCGTGATCCGTTCGATCAGCGGGACCGCATCCCGGAGATGTTCGTGCACTGCGAGGGAGGCGCCGGAGGCGTGGGGCCGGACATCGAGAGGGACGAAGCTTCCCCGGCCGAGGGAGGCGCTTTTCAGGTAGTCGATCGCCCGGACGCCGTCCGTCTGATCCTTCACCACGACGTACTGGAGCTTCTCCCCGAGGACCGCCTCTACGGCCGTTTCGTA
>CAKKRN010000027.1:0-4153 GCA_919902745.1 Syntrophaceae bacterium
GGTTGCCGCAGGTGAAGCCGGCGTCGACGAGCGTCTTCTCCTTTTCGGCGGCTTCCAGGTCCGCGGCGACCATCATGTCGATGAGTTGATCGAAGCCGATTTTCGGCGCCCAGTTGAGGGCTTTGCGCGCCTTGGTTGCATCGCCCAGCAGGACGTCCACCTCCGTCGGACGAAAGTAGCGGGGGTCGATCGCCACGTGCCGCTGGTAGTCGAGGCCCAATTTCGCAAAAACCTTCTCGGCGAACTCGCGCACCGAGTGGGTCTCTCCGGTGGCGATGACGTAGTCGTCGGGCCTCTCCTGCTGGAGCATCAGCCACATCGCCTCGACGTAGTCGCCGGCGAATCCCCAGTCGCGTTTTGCCTCGAGATTGCCGAGGAAGAGCTTATCCTGGAGGCCGAGCTTGATCCGGGTGGCCGCCCGGGTGATCTTCCGGGTGACGAAGGTCTCCCCGCGGCGGGGGGATTCGTGGTTGAAGAGGATGCCGTTGGAGGCAAAGAGGTTGTAGGCGTCCCGGTAGTTGCGGACGACGTAGTATGCGTAAACCTTGGCGGCGGCGTAGGGGCTCTGCGGCTGGAAAGGGGTCGCCTCGCGCTGAGGGGGTGGCGCCGCACCGAACATCTCGCTGGAGGAGGCCTGGTAGAAGCGGGTCTTGATCCCGGTCTTCCGGATCGCCTCGAGGAGTCGGATCGTTCCGAGACCCGTCACGTCCCCGGTGTACTCCGGCATGTCGAAGCTCACACGGACATGGCTCTGGGCGCCCAGGTGGTAAATCTCGTCCGGCCGGATCTCCTGGAGGAGGTCGGTAAGCTGTCCGGAAACGGAGAGGTCGCCGTAGTGGAGGTAGATCCGCGCCTGAGGGTCATGGAAATCCTTGTAGAGGTGATCGATTCGGTCCGTGTTGAAGGTGCTGGCCCGGCGGATGAGGCCGTGGATTTCATAGCCCTTGCAGAGCAGGAGTTCCGCCAGGTAGGAGCCGTCCTGGCCGGTGATGCCGGTAATGAATGCTTTCTTCATGATGAAACCTCTCTGAATCATATCCGGATCTGCCCCTTCGGGTCAGGCCGGTTGTTATGGGTAATACTCCCGGTACCAGGCGACGAAGCGCCGGATCCCCTCCGCAATCGGAGTTGCAGGCCTGAAACCGACGGCGGCCGTCAGATCGTCCACGTCGGCGCAGGTGGCCGGCACATCCCCCGCCTGCATCGGGAGAAAATTTCGGATCGCCTTCCGGCCGAGCTGCTCCTCCAGGATCTCAATGAATTCCATCAGCGCGACGGGCCGGTTGTTCCCGATGTTGTAGAGACGGTACGGGGCGAAACTGGAGGAGGGGTCGGGTGCGTCTCCCCGCCAGGCCGGATTCGGCGCAGGGATCCGCTCCAGGACGCGAGCGAGCCCCTCGACGATGTCGTCGATGTAGGTGAAGTCCCGCTTCATCCGCCCTTCGTTGAAGACGTCGATCGGCCGGCCCTCCAGGATCGCCCGGGTGAAGAGGAACAGGGCCATGTCCGGCCTTCCCCAGGGTCCGTAGACGGTGAAGAAGCGAAGTCCCGTGCAGGGGAGCTTGTAGAGGGAAGCGTAGGCGTGGGCCATCAGTTCGTTCGCCTTCTTTGTGGCCGCATAGAGGCTGAGCGGATGATCCACGTTGTCGTGAACGGAAAAGGGCATCCGGGTGTTGGCCCCGTAGACGGAGCTGGAGGAGGCGAAAACGAGGTGGTTCACCCCGTGATGGCGGCACCCCTCGAGGATGTTCATGAATCCGACGAGGTTGCTCTCCACGTACGCCTGGGGGTTTTCGAGCGAATAGCGGACGCCCGCCTGGGCCGCCAGATTGACGACGATCTCGAAGCGGTTTTCCCCGAACAACGCTTCCATCGCCTTCCGGTCGGCAAGGTCCGCCCGGACGAAACGAAAATTCTTCTGTTCCTCCAGAATCTTGAGCCGCGACTGCTTCAGCGTCACGTCATAGTAGGGGTTCAGGTTGTCCAGACCGACGATTTCGTTCCGCTCCGCGAGAAGCCTTCGGGAGAGGTGAAAGCCGATAAAGCCCGCCGCGCCGGTGACCAGGATCGTTCGCATCATTTTCCCCGCAATAGATTTTGCTATCATTCTTGATGCATTTCTCGCCGCCGGCATTGTGGCGGCGGAGACGTCTGCAACATTCATCCCGTTCTGCATTGAACGAAGCGCTACAGCGTCTTCAGGACCTTTGCACAGGAAGCAAGGGTCCGGGCGATGTCGTCGTCCGTGTGGGCAAAGGAGACAAATCCGGCCTCGAACTGCGCCGGGGCGAGGTTGATCCCCGCCGCCAGCATCCCCTGGAAGAAGCGGGCAAACAGGGCCGTGTCGCTCCGCGCTGCGGTCTCAAAATCGACCACCTCATCCGCCGTGAAGAAGAGCGTGAACAGGGAGCCGACACGGTTGATCCGGACGGGGATCCCTTTTCCCCGGAAGAGGTCCTCAAAACCGGCGCAGAGCTGCTCGGTCATCCTTTCAAGCTCCGGATAGGACTTTTCCTTGAGGATGTCCAGTGTCGCGATCCCGGCGGTCATCGCAAGGGGATTTCCCGAGAGGGTGCCCGCCTGGTAGACGGGACCGATGGGGGCGAGGTGCTCCATGATCTCCCTCCGGCCGCCGAGGGCGCCGACGGGGAGGCCTCCGCCGATGATCTTGCCCATGCAGGTCAGATCGGGGAGGATGCCGGTCATGGTCTGCCAGCCGCCGTAGGCGAGGCGGAATCCGGTGATCACCTCGTCGAAGATGAGGAGGCTGCCGTTTGCGCGCGTCACCTCCCGCAGGGTTTCCAGGAATCCGGGCCTCGGCCGCACGACGCCCATGTTGCCGGCGACCGGCTCGACGATGATGCAGGCGATCTCCTCGCCGTATCGGGTTGCGGCGCTCCGGACCGCCTCGGCGTCATTGTAGGGCAGCGTAATCGTGAGTTCTGCGAGCGACCGGGGGACGCCCGGGCTCCCGGGGATCCCGAGCGTGGCCACGCCCGAGCCCGCCTTCACCAGCAGGGAATCGGCATGGCCGTGGTAGCAGCCGGTAAACTTGATGATCTTCTCTCGGCCCGTAAAACCGCGGGCGAGACGGATGGCGGTCATCGTCGCCTCGGTTCCCGAGCTCACCATCCGCACCATCTCGATGGACGGAAAGGCGGCGGCGAGCCGCTCCGCCATGCCGATCTCCAACTCGGTCGGCGCCCCGAAACTGGAGCCCCGTCCGGCCGCTTCGCGAATGGCCGCGACGACCTCCGGGTGGCTGTGGCCGAGGATCATGGGACCCCAGGAGCAGACATAATCGATATAGCGGTTTCCATCCGTATCGATGATCTTTGACCCGGCCGCCTCGCGGATGAACAGCGGGGTTCCGCCGACCGCCCGGAAGGCGCGTACAGGGCTGTTGACCCCTCCGGGGATCACATTCTGCGCCCTTGAGAAGAGACTCTGTTTTTCCATTGCGTTCCCCGGCCTTCCTGCATTTGATGTGCCGTCCTATACCATAAAACCGCATCGATACCAAATATTTCTTGACAAGTTTTTCGCCGACCGTTAAAGAATCCGGCAGGAAAGAAGATTTATGACGATGGATCCTCCCGGGTGGGCCAAACCGGTTCCCTCGGAAAAGGGGCGGCAAATATCATAAAGGAGGGAGGTGAGCCCGGAGCACGGTCGGACCATTTCAGAATAAAGAATTGCTAAGGAGTGTATGATGAGAAGAACTTTCGGGGTAGGTGCGTTAACGATGTTTGCGTTTCTGGTTTCGGCATCGCTTGCTGCTGCGGCGGCCGAGGCGGTGGCGGCGGCGCCCGTTTCCACCGTCGATTATACGAAGGCGATCGTGATTGGTTGCAGCCTTCTTGTTGCGGGCCTGGCGATGGCCCTGGGGACGATCGGTACCGGATTGGGAATGGGAAACGGATTGAGCAGCGCCGTCAATGCCGTGGGCCGGAATCCGGAGGCGCAGGGCAAGGTCCTGATCACCATGATGGTCGGGCTCGCCATGATCGAATCGCTGGCGATCTATGCGCTGGTTATCGCGCTGGTCGTGCTTTATGCCAATCCACTGCTCAAGTATATTGGCCTTTCGTAGAACGTTATCATAACCACCAGGGGGGGAAAGCGCCAACCGACTTTCTCTCCCTTTTTTTAT
>CAKKRN010000027.1:4253-6140 GCA_919902745.1 Syntrophaceae bacterium
TTTTTATCAAGTGGGACGCGTCTCTCTTTCTGCCAGGGCCTCTTTTTTAAGTTCCCTTTTCAGGACCTTCCCGGCCAGGCTCACGGGCAGTTCGTCTCTAAAAACGACTTCCCGGATCTTTTCGTAGCCGGCAACCTGCGAGTTTAGATAATCCATGATTTCTCCTGCCGACGCCTGCTCGCCTTCTCTCAAAACCACATAGGCCCGGGGATACTCGGTGACGGCCGGGTCAGGGATCCCGATAACCGCGGCTTCTTTTATCTTGGGGTGCTGGTAGAGGATCTCCTCCAGGTTTCGGGGAAAGACGTTATAGCCCTTGTACTTGATCATGTCTTTGATCCGGTCCACTATAAAGAGATAGCCGTCCTCATCCAGCTTGCCGATATCGCCCGAATGAAGCCAACCGCCTTTCAGGGTCATGGCCGTTTCCTCGGGCCTGTTCCAGTAGCCTTTCATCACCTGAGGACCTTTCTGAAGGATCTCACCCTCTTCGCCGATGGGCATCTCTTTGGTATCGTCGGTCAGGTCCACGATCTTGACTTCCGAATCGAAAATCGGTATGCCGACCGAACCCGGTTTGCGGACCGCCCCCTCCGGAGTCGGATTAAGACAAACAGCCATGGTGCACTCGGTCATCCCATAACCCTCGATAAAGACCCCTCCAATCACTTCCTTCATCCGATTCAGGTATTCAACGGGAAGGGGTCCGGCGCCGCTGGCAGCAACCTTGACTTTCTTGAACTGGGGGAGATATTTCGAAAAATCCGGATGATTAAGCAGGGCGGTATAGATAGGAGGAGCCCCGCCCATGGCGTCAATCGGGTACTTTTCGAAGACTTTTAAATACTCGCCCGGGTCGAACCTCGGCAGTACAACCATGGTTGTTCCGACGAAAATAGGATAATTCAGGTAAGCGATGGTGCCCATGGCATGAAACCAGGGCACCACATTGACCGCCATATGGTGCGAGCCCTCGGTATTGGCGTTTTCCGGGGACAGATCTTTTACAATCTGATTTCCAAAGGCCGGGGCGTTCCAGTTGGCGACCTGGGCGACATTGACAATGGTATTATAGTGGGTGATCATGGCCCCCTTGGGGAGTCCGGTGGTACCGCCGGTATAAGCCAGTACGGCGATATCCTCCTTGCCGTTGATGGGTACATGGGGTGGATTGGGCGCATATTTTGAAAGGAGATCCTTGAAAAAGTAAATGCCGGCCTCGGGGTCACTTTTTATGGGGGCTATATTTTTTCTTTTTAGAAAAAGGAATCCGTACTTCTTAACCGCCGGAAGGGCTTCCTCCAGACCGGAGACGATGACTCGCTTAAGGCCGGTCTGGTCCTTCACCTTGAGCAGCTTGTCCGTCAGGAGATTAAGCTTGAGGGTGATGATGGTTTCGGCCCCCGAGTCGTTAAGCTGTTGTTTGAGTTCCGCTTCGCTGTTCAGGGGCGAGCACATGGTCAGGATGGCGCCTATTTTTAGGGTCGCGTAGTAGGAAACGGCGAACTGGGGGCAATTCGGCATGAGCAGGGCCACCCGGTCTCCCTTTTTTACTCCCAGGTCGGCCAGGGCGGCGGCCAATCGCAGGGATTGGTCGTGGAGTTCCCGGAAGCGCATGGGTTTTCCCATGAAGATCAAAGCCGCCCGTTCGGGAAAGCGTCTGGCGCTGGCCTCCATGAAATCCCCAATGCTGCCTTCATAGTAGGTCAACGACTTCGGATACACATCGGGCCAGAGTTTGTACCAGGGTTTTTCCATGACGACCTCCGATTGAAAGGCTGATATTTGGGTTGCTTTATTTCGGTGACACCCGCTGACTTCATGAATCCCCTTTTCCTCCCTTTTGTCAAAGAGGGGATGATGTTGGTCAATTTACCTGGTCTCAAT
>CAKKRN010000028.1 GCA_919902745.1 Syntrophaceae bacterium
CGGTCGGCCATTCCGGCGATGTCCGCGTTGTGGGTGATGATCGCCGTTGCCGTCCCGAGCTCGCGATTGATCCGTTCCAGTGCTTCGAGGACCACGATCCCCGTTTTGGAATCGAGGGCCCCCGTGGGTTCGTCGCAGAGGAGCACCTCCGGATTTTTTGAAATGGCGCGGGCGATCGCCACGCGCTGCTGTTCGCCGCCGGAGAGTTGGGCGGGAAAATGATCGAGGCGCTCGGTTAATCCGACAAGCTGCAAGGCCTCTTCCGGCGTCATGGGATTTTGTGCGATCTCCGTCACCACCGCCACGTTCTCCCGTGCGGTAAGGCTGGGGATCAGGTTGTAAAACTGAAAAACAAACCCGACATGGAAACGGCGATACGCGGTCAGCTCCCGCTCATCGGCATTCGTCAGGGTTTTGCCCCGGTAAGCGACATCGCCGCCGGTGGCCGTGTCCAGGCCGCCGAGGATGTTCAGCAACGTCGATTTCCCGCTTCCCGAAGGTCCGAGAAGCACGACCAGTTCGCCGGAGTAGAGTTCCAGATTCACCCCCCGCAGCGCATGAACCTCAACCTCCCCCATCGCATATATTTTCGTGAGATCCCGGACCTGAAAAACGACCTCTCCCGGATTGTTCGGTTCTCCTTCCTTCCCGATCATCTCTTCGATCCCCCGTCACGCTCCCCGCCTTTGCGTTATCGATCCGGTTGACTTTCCCAGGGATTAAAGACTTTTGCCTGACAACGCGCCATGTCCTGCACATTGCGTGTGACGACGATAAGACCGTGGACATTGGCCGAAACGGCGATCAGGCTATCGACCACGGGCAATTTCTCGCCTCGCTTCTCCGCTTCGCCCAGCAGCGTTCCCCAGGCCCAGGCAATTTCCGCGTCGATCTCCACAAGGCGCTGCCCGAATCGCAACGCAAGATCATTGCTGACCCAGGATTGCAGTTTTTCTCTTTTCTCGCCGTCCGGCAGCTTGGTGATCCCTTTGATGAGCTCCCCGAGGGTCAGTACGCTCAGATACATCCTGCTCTCATCGCCGGCATCCATCCAAC
>CAKKRN010000029.1 GCA_919902745.1 Syntrophaceae bacterium
TGGTGTTCCCGGTAAATCGATAGATTACGGGGCCTGTGCAAAAACGGCCCAGTATCGCCTACTGCAACCGTAATTCCGTAACTTATACCATGAACCCGGGCATTCCACAATCGGATTTTCAAGTCGCTGCACATCCGCCGTCCGGGGGGCGCGGACAAGCTTCGAGCCGGCCGATCAGGTCCGGCACGGTCGGGCCTCGGCCGGCCGGATGCGAGCGTCGAGCAGCGCCTCGATCCGGTCCCGTTCCCATCCGCAGTAGCCGTCCTTTTTTCGATGATGAAGGTCGGATACCGCCGGATGCGGTGATGCAGGGTTTGATAAGACATTGCTTTCGATGGGTGGAAGTATAAGGGGGGCTGTTATTGCTTGTCAAGGGATATTATGGCATCGAAAAGCAGGGGTTGGCGATGCGATTGAAAAAATAAGGTGGAGCGGCGTCCGTGTTTTTGAAAAATCGGCTCACCTTTTGGACTTTTCACCTGTCATAAAGGACGTTTCGCCCGTAATTCAGACAGCTCTCTCCTGTACGCTCATTATACATGAGGTGTCATTACTGAATGAAGGCATCCCAGGAATAATCGGGGTCCCGATAAAGGGGATCGTCATTCATTTCCGATTGAAATGATGTAGGCCTATCAAAATTGCCTGATGCTTGACTTCAGGAAGATATACTTTTTTTCACAAGTACGCTTAAGCCGGATGAACCTCAATTTTATCAAGCCCCTGCTGCACAAGTAAAACCTCCGGACTATTTGCCGAAGGTTTCCGCGGGCTGATCGATCACAAGGCGGGGTTTCCGAACCTCGGCTTTTTGCCTCGCGGGATGGGTCTTTTCCAGCGCCGCGGCCGCTGCGTTCTTCTCATGGAAGGAACAGGGTTCGTAGCTCCAGCCGGCGGCAATACGAGCCTCTTCCCTCTTCAGCGCGAGCCAGGCAAACCGCCCGATGAGCGGGGCAACCAGACGGGTCTTCCAGCCGAAGGCCATGTAGATATCTTTAAGCAACTGCGTCGCTTTTTCTTTTTGGCGGGGATCGTCCCGATACCACTTTCTCATCGCCCAGACGGCGCCGGCATAGGTCGAGCGCAGAGGGAAAGACTCCCAGGCTACACGCTTGCGGATGCGCGGTCGGGGATCTTTGCCGTACCGCTGCCAGCCGTTGAGCAGCACCCGGATCATCCGGAGCAGGCTCGGCCCATTCACCGCGAAGTCGCGTCGGAAGGCCTCCAGCAGATATTGTTCTTCCAGCCCCGCCGGGATGTGCGGGTGGCGGTAATTGAAGCGGTACTGTCCGTGGGCGTCGGCAGCGGGAAACTCTGCTTCCGGCAGCAGCGAACCGTCCTGCCTGTGTTTTTCATAGAGGGGCGTTCCCGGAATCGGCGTGTAGAGCATGAACTGGTGAAAGACGGTCTCATGGCCGATCGCGTAATCGATGATGGCATCCATATTTTCCGGTCGGTGGTCCTCCAGGCCGATGATCGAGGACCCCAGCACGCGGATTCCATGAGACTGCAAGAGATCGACCAGCGCGCGCGTATCGACCCCCTCGAGCTTGTCATAGGCGCTCTCCTCCCCTTCCAGCCCCATCCAGACCCAGCCGATCCCCAGCCGCACCAATTGATCGATCGTATAGGACTTCAAAACTCGCGCGGAGCTGAAAACATAGATGGCCCAGCTTTTCCCGTTGGCCTCCATCAAGTCCAGCAGCCGAAGCGCGCGCTTCTTGTGGAGGAGAAAATTCTCGTCCAAGGTGAAGAACGATTTCACCTTGAGTTTTTCCTCCATTTTGCACATCGCGGCAAAGAGTTCATCCCCCGTTTCAAAGAAATTGACGAATTTCCCTTTTCCACCGAACAACGCGGAGGTGGAGCAGAAGTTGCAGCCCATCGGACATCCGACCGACGGGATCAGGATCGCCGCCGTGCCTCCGGGCCGGTTGCCGAGCTCGATCCCCATCGTCCGCCCGCCAAAACCCGAGATCGCCAGCGGGTGGATGATGGGGGCCTGGTGGTTCTGCCCCAGATAGCGCTGAAACCAACGAACCCCTTCGCCGCGGACGATATGGTCCGCATCGATGATCTCCGCGAGCCCCTCCTTGTTGGTGATGTGGCCGCCGATCACGATCGCGGCGTCCGACCGGTACCGACGGATCAGCTCACACATCTTACGGACCTTGCCGATATTCGGAACAATGCCGCTGATCCCGATGATATCATAGGGGTTATGCCGGATCTCCTCCCTGAACGCCTCCAGCGTCGGAAAATCCAGCAGGGTGCAGGGGGCCTCGATATTGCTCTGGATCATCATCAACCCGAAGGAACGGTGGAACATCCGGAGCGAGAATCCCCCCTGGACACGGGTGACTTGATTCTGATACAATTCCATCGGGTTGATCCGGCGACTCCCGTACTCGTCATCCCGTGCGTAAGGCCCGAAGACGCTCGCGAGCAGAACGCGGGCGCGGCTTCCGAGCGGATGGACTGGCTGATTTCTTTCCGGCATGATAACCTCCTTTGGGGCCGTCTTATGGCGGCGCGGAAGCACATTAAATAATATTGCGCGGAATGAAAAGATGTAAGTTGTTGTTTTACAATACTTTTACAATTCACATCCGGTACGTTTGCGAATGAAACAGGCAAAATGGTTCATCCATCCGGTTTTTGTCTTCAGCCTCTCCACGGTCGCGCTGGCGATCTCCCTTTTTCTGTACATATACTGGTACATCGGTGTCAGCGAAAACCTGAAATCGGTGATCCGGCGCTACCAGTTGGATGGAAATCAGTTTTTCGAGGCCCAGACCTGGGTGGTGATTCTCATCCTTTCGCTGCTTGTCGCCGCCATCATGCTGGGGATCCTCATCATCTTCATCTACAACCTCAAGACGCTTCAGCTCTATCGCCTCCAGCACACCTTCATCAACAACTTCACACATGAACTGAAAACCCCGGTAACATCGCTGAAAATCTATCTCGAGACCTTCGCAAAATATCAACTGCCCAGGGAAGAACAGCTCAAATACATCGGATTCATGCTCCAGGATACCGAGCGCCTCTCCGGCAACATCAACAGCATCCTGAACCTTGCCCGAATCGAGAGCAGGCTCCATGAAGGAGAACCGACGCCGGTTGAACTGTCGGAGACTATCCGACAGTTCATCGTTCAGAACCGACACCTCTTCCACGACTGCGATATCCTCGTGGCGCCCCCCGTCACCCGCCCGCTGATCCGCCCGCTTATCGTTCCACTGTTCGAGATGCTGCTCATGAACATCCTGACCAATGCGATGAGGTACAATGCTTCCGGGAAACCGAGGATCGACATCACCTTCGAGCAGGATCGGCGCTCCCTGCGGATCCGTTTCCGGGACAACGGGATCGGAATTCCTAAAGAGGAGCAAAAGAGGATCTTCAGCAAGTTCTATCAAGGGCGGCACGATGAACGCGTACCCGTGGGGGGAAGCGGTATCGGCCTCTATCTCGTTCAGCAGATCGCCCGGCTGCATCATGGAAAGGTCGTCGCCGACAGCGAAGGCGATGGGAAAGGCTCCGTTTTTACGCTGACTCTGCCGGCGACTGCGCCAAAATGAGGTCCACATGAAACAGACGGAACAAAAACGCATTCTGATCGTCGAGGATGACGTTCATATCGCCGAGGGGCTGAAGCTGAATCTCACGCTGCAGGGTTATGAGGCGGCCATTGCCCGCAGCGGAACCGTCGGGCTCAAGATGTGGAAGGAATGGAATCCGCAGTTGATCGTCCTCGACATCATATTGCCGGGTCTGGACGGATGGTCCGTTCTGCGCCACATCCGCCTGGAGGAGGAGCGACTCCCGATTCTGATCCTTTCCGCCAAAGGGGCGCCAGACGATCGGGTCAAGGGTTTTTCCTTCGGCGTCGATGACTATCTCGCCAAACCCTTCAACCTTGAGGAATTTCTTCTCCGGGTCCAACGTCTGCTGACCAGAGCCTCCTGGGGCCGGAACCGGGAGCGCGGCGGCGGGCCGGAAGAGACGGCGGAATCGATGGAATACAGCTTCGGCGGCAATACGATCGACTGGAAGACTCTGACCGTATCCTGCAGGCAGGGAACAATACGGCTGACGGAGCAGGAGGCCAGACTGCTGAAGGTCTTCATCGCCAACCGCGGAAAACCGCTGTCGCGCAAGCTGCTTCTGGAGGTGGGATGGGGCTACTCCGGCGTAACGTCCACCCGGACCGTTGATAACTTCGTCGTCCGCCTCCGAAAATATTTCGAGGAGGACCCGCAGAATCCCGTCTACTTCCGGAGCCTGCGCTCCGTGGGGTATCTGTTCGATCATCCCTGACGGGGGAAAAAGGAGTGAACCGTGGCCTTTCTTTTGGCCCTCGATCAGGGCACGACCAGTTCCCGCGCAATCATTTTCAATGACGACGGCGCCATTGTCGCTTCGGCGCAGCAGGAGTTCCGCCAGCACTATCCCCGGCCCGGCTTGGTCGAACATGATCCCTTCGAAATCTGGGAAACCCAAATCGGCGTAGCAACCCTTGCCTTGAAAAATGCGGGGCTCTGCAGCGGAGAAATCGCCGCCATCGGCATCACGAACCAGCGGGAGACGACGGTCGTCTGGGAGCGGGCCACGGGCCGGCCGATTTGCAATGCGATAGTCTGGCAGGACCGACGGACAGCCGCGGTCTGCGACCGTCTCCGGGCGGACGGCCATGAACCGCTCATCCGCAGCAAGACGGGACTCGTCCCGGACGCCTATTTTTCCGGAACCAAGATCGCCTGGATACTCGATCATATCCCGAATGCACGCAAAATGGCCGAGCAGGGACGCCTGGCCTTCGGCACGATCGATTCCTGGCTGATCTGGAACCTGACCGCTGGGGCAAGGCATCTCACCGACTGCTCCAATGCCTCCCGGACGATGCTCTTCAACATCCATACTGGCGGCTGGGATGACGAGCTCCTTCGGATCCTGAATGTTCCCCGGGCCGTTCTTCCGGAAATACGTTCCTCCAGCGAGGTCTATGGCGAGACCCACTCCCCGGCCTTCCCGGTCCCGATCCTGATCGGCGGCGCGGCCGGGGATCAACAGGCCGCCCTCTTCGGTCAGATGTGCACGGGGCCGGGGATGGTGAAAAACACCTACGGGACCGGATGCTTCATGCTGATGAACACCGGGACAACCCCCATTGCGTCGGCGAACCAGCTGCTCACCACCGTCGCCTGGAAGATCGGCGACAAGACCGATTACGCCCTCGAGGGGAGCGTCTTCATCGGGGGCGCGGTCGTCCAGTGGCTGCGGGACGGGCTGGGCATCATCCGCTCTTCCGCCGATGTGGAGGCGCTGGCCCTGCAGGTCGAGGATACGGAAGGGCTCTACCTCGTCCCCGCCTTCTCCGGTCTGGGCGCACCCCACTGGGACCCCTACGCCCGGGGAACCCTTATCGGCATCACCCGCGGGACGAAGGCGGCCCACATCGCCCGTGCCGCGCTGGAGAGCATCGCCTACCAGTCGATGGACCTGCTCCATTGCATGACGGCGGATGCGGGGATCTCCATCGGAGAACTTCGCGTGGACGGCGGCGCCACCGCAAACGATACCCTGATGCAGTTCCAGGCGGACATCCTGGGTGTTCCGGTCGCCAGACCGCCCGTTCGGGAGACGACGGCGCTGGGCGCCGTCTATCTGGCCGGCCTCGCCGTCGGCTGCTGGAAGGGCGTGGACGAGATCAGCCACCGCGTGCCGGTGGAAAAGAGGTTTCTGCCGATGATGGGCGCAGAGAAGGTCGACCGGTTGACCCGGGGGTGGAGGCGGGCGCTGGAACGCTCCCGGAACTGGGTCGAGACCTGATGGGTTTTTGAGGTCACCGGATTACGGTT
>CAKKRN010000030.1 GCA_919902745.1 Syntrophaceae bacterium
GGTATATCGTCGGGTGTCTCGTCCTGCTGCTCGCGGGCGGAGGCTGGTGGTTTTTCCTTACCGTCGGGGAAAGCGGCAATCCCGTCGTTGAGATCGGCGCGGATGCTGCCGTCATCGGCCGGCAGAAGGCCCTGAACGTCACTTTCGCAGATTCGGGCCGGGGTCTCCGCCACACGGAGATCGTCATCACCCAGGACGGTCGGCCCCGCGTCCTTTCCTCCATCGACTACCCGGAAGCGGGCGTCCGGCGCAAGGCGGTCTCGGTTGCCGTAGACGCCCCCGCGCTGAAACTCCATGACGGGCCGGCCACGCTGACCCTCACCGCCGTCGATCACTCCCTCTGGAACAACCTGACCACGGTGGTCCGGCCCGTTCAGATCGATTTCCTCCCGCCGCAGATCTTCCAGCTCAATACGCAGAACCACATCAATCCCGGAGGAACCTGCGTCGTTGCCTATCGCCTGTCGGAAGCGGTTCCCCGGACGGGCATCCTGGTCGGTGATCAATTCTATCCCGGCTACCCGGTCACGCTGGCCGGGAAACCCGGTTACGCGGCCTACTTTGCGCTGCCGCTGGATGCATCGCCGGGCGTCCCGCAGATCCGCATCATGGCCCAGGATCATGCCGGAAACGAAACGGTGAACGGCATCCCGAACCTGATCAAGAAGCGGAAGTTCCGTAGCGACACGATGGTCCTTTCGGACGGTTTTCTCGGGCAGAAGATGCCCGAATTCCAAGCGGCCATCCCGGAGCTGCGGGGAAAAACGCCCATCGAAACCTTCGTCTACGTAAACACCCTGCTGCGCGCCGACAATCTCAAAACAATCCAGTCCGCCTGCCTGAAATCGGAACCAAGGCAACTCTGGCAGGATACCTTTCTCCGGATGAAGAACGCCGCCCCGATGGCTCTTTTCGGCGACCGCCGGACCTATTTTTACGGCGGAAAACCGGTGGGTGAAAGTCTCCATATCGGCGTCGATCTCGCATCCCTCGTTCATGCCACGATCGAAGCTTCGAACAGCGGGATTGTCCGTTTTACCGGTCTGCTCGGTATCTACGGCAACGCCGTCATCATCGACCACGGTCTGGGACTCTCGACCCTCTACGCCCACATGAGCGGCATCCAGGTCAAACCGGACCAGACCGTCAAGCGCGGAGAGGTCATCGGTCTCTCCGGCGCGACCGGTCTTGCCGGCGGGGATCACCTTCACTTCGGCGTGGCGATCCACGGCCGGTTCGTCGACCCGCGCGAATGGTGGGATCCGCATTGGATCGCCGACAACGTGACGAAGAAGCTGGAGGCAGGTT
>CAKKRN010000031.1 GCA_919902745.1 Syntrophaceae bacterium
GAGATCGCCGGCAGTCTCCTTTCCCTTCTCTACCGCATCTTTCCCCTTGTCGATCCCCTTGTCCAGCACGGTCTTCCCCCTGTCGACCCATTCCTTGCCCTTCTCGTAGGCATCTTTCCTTTTTTCCACCAGTTCCTTGCTTTTCTCGTAAGCGCTCTTTCCCTGATCGACGGCCTTACCCGCCCCGACCCTGACCTGCTCCACGGCATCCTTGAGGTTGGCGGGTCTCGACTCCGGATACCGGAAGTAAAAATAGCCGCCGATCACCACGGCGACAAGGATCAGAATCAGCGCCAGTTTGATCAGGCTCTTGAACAGGAAATAGACGAGCAGCAGGGCGGAAAAGCAAACCGCCATCGCAACCAGCGGATGTTCGGTCACGGAACGAACGATCTCTTCCATGGGTCACCTCCTCCGGAACTTGGAGCCATTCTATCGGAAATGGGAGGGGAAGGCCAGAAATCGTTTCATCTTGACAAACGAAGCGCCGGGCGATTAGATGCCGGAAAAGAAAACGGAGAGGAAAGATCATTGACGACGGGAATGGATTGGACAGGGGAAGCGGAAATGGTCAGG
Organism: Syntrophaceae bacterium; assembly: GCA_919902745.1. Taxonomy (GTDB): domain Bacteria; phylum Desulfobacterota; class Syntrophia; order Syntrophales; family UBA5619; genus UBA5619. Next base: position 577 of record CAKKRN010000031.1, read on the forward strand.
GTCGCCGTGGCTACGCTCGGCTGCAAGGTCAACCAGTGCGAATCGGCGGGGATCGCGGAGGCGCTCGTCGCCCGCGGGATCACCCTCGTCCCGTTCGAGGAGGCGGCGGACGGCTATATCATCAACACCTGCACGGTCACCGGCCGAACGGACTGCCAGTCCCGCCAGCTCATCCGTCGGGCGATCCGGAAAAACCCGGCGGCGGCCGTCCTGGTCACCGGCTGCTACGCGCAGAGGGCCCCGGAGGAGATCGCCCAAATCCGAGGCGTCCGGTTCATCACCGGCAACGCCGAAAAGGAGAGGATTCCCGATATCCTCTGGGAAATTACGGCAGGCGTTCCGCGGATTCTGGTCGGTGACATCCGGAAGGAAAAGGGGATCTCCCGCCTCGGGGCGACCCACTTCCCGGAGCACACCCGCGCCTTCCTGAAGATCCAGGACGGCTGCGACGCCTTTTGCAGCTACTGCATCGTCCCCCATGCGCGGGGCGCAAGCCGGAGCCTCCCCGCTCTGGAGGTCGCGGAAAGGATCTCTTCGATCTCCCGGGCCGGTTACCGGGAGATCGTCCTTGCGGGGATCCACCTCGGCGCCTGGGGCCGCGATCTCCAACCGCGGGCGGATCTCGTGACCCTCATCCGGCGGATCGCGGAAGGGTGCGCCGTGGAGCGCCTCCGGCTGAGTTCGATCGAACCGCGCGAACTGAACGCGGAGCTGATCGCCCTCATCGGGGCGTCCGGAACCGTCTGCCGCCACCTCCACATCCCCCTTCAGAGCGGCGACGACGGGATTCTCGCCGCAATGCGCCGGGATTACGATGCGGCCTTCTTCCGGGACCTCGTCCGAAAAATTCACGCGGCCGTTCCCGGCATCGCTGTCGGAATCGACCTGATGGCGGGCTTCCCGGGCGAGACGGAGGAGGCCTTTGCGAACACACTGCGCCTGGTGGAAGAGATTCCCGTCGCCTACCTCCACGTCTTCCCCTACTCCCGGCGGCCGGGCACGCCCGCCGCGATGATGGCCGGGCAGATCCCCGAGCAGGAGAAAAAAAAGCGGGCGGAGCGACTGAGAGCGGTCGGGGCGGTGAAACGGCAGAAGTTCGCCGAGAAGTTCATCGGTACGCCGCTTTCGGTTCTCGTCGAACGGAGAACCGATAAAAAAACCGGATTCCCTGTCGGATTCTCCGACAACTACATCCCCGTCGCCGTTCGCGGCGACGGGGCAACCGCCAACCGGATCGTCCGGGTCATGCCCGAAGCCTTCCGGGAAGGCCGTCTGATCGCAGAGGTCATCCATGAATGACGAAACAACGGCTTTGGAACTTTTGAGAGAACATCATGAATGAGGAACGGGTTCAGACCCTGATGGGGTTGGAGGAACGGCTCGGCTG
>CAKKRN010000032.1 GCA_919902745.1 Syntrophaceae bacterium
TCACGACGGAACTGACCGCCCGTGCGAAGGCCGGCGAGATGGATCCGCTCATCGGTCGGCAGGAGATCCTCGAACGGACGATCCAGGTTCTCTGCCGCCGCTTCAAGAACAACCCGATCCACGTCGGCGAGCCGGGCGTGGGGAAGACGGCGATCACCGAGGGCCTCGCCCAGCTCATCGCCCAAGGCCGGGCCCCGAAAAAGCTCCGGGACGTGAAGATCTATTCCCTCGACATGGGGGCGGTCATCGCCGGGACACGCTTCCGAGGCGACTTCGAGGAGCGCATGAAGCGGGTACTCGCCGAGCTCCAGAAACAGGAGAAGGCGATCCTCTTCATCGACGAAATCCACAACATCGTCGGCGCAGGGGCCGTTTCCGGCGGGTCGATGGACGCATCCAACATCCTCAAGCCGGCCCTCGTCTCGGGGAAGCTTCGCTGCATCGGCTCGACCACCTACGATGAATACCGGAAATATTTCGAGAAGGACGGCGCCCTCTCGCGGCGCTTTCAGAAGGTCGAGGTACCGGAGCCCACCGTCGAGGAGACGGTCCGGATCCTGGAGGGGCTTCGCGAGCGGTATGAAACCTACCACCATGTCGCCTATACCGAAGAGGGGCTCCGGGCGGCCGCCGAACTCTCCGGCCGCTACATCAGCGACCGCCGTCTCCCCGACAAGGCGATCGACGTGATCGACGAGGCGGGCGCCTTCTCTTCGATGAATCGCGGTGAAACCGATGCGGCCGCGGATGCGGCGGCAATCGGGGCGCAGGAGATCGAGCGCGTCGTCGCGCGGATCGCCCGAATCCCGGAGAAGAGCGTCTCCTCCACGGAGGTCGAGAAGCTCCGGGATCTGAAGACCGAACTGCAGGCCCGGATATTCGGCCAGGGCGAGGCGGTGGATCGGGTGGTGGAGGCGGTCAAGAGGTCGCGCGCAGGCTTCCGCGAGCCGGACAAGCCGGTTGCCTCCCTGCTCTTCGTGGGACCGACCGGCGTGGGAAAGACCGAGCTGGCCCGCCAGTTAGCCGCGACGCTCGGGGTGCCGCTGCTGCGCTATGACATGAGCGAATACCAGGAGAGGCACGCCGTGGCGAAGTTCGTCGGGGCGCCTCCCGGCTACGTGGGCTACGAAGAGGGCGGTCTCCTCACGGAGGCCATTCGGAAGAACCCGCACGCCGTCCTGCTGCTGGACGAGATCGAGAAGGCGCACGCGGACATCTTCAACGCGCTTCTTCAGGTGATGGACTACGCAACGCTGACCGACAACAACGGCAAGAAGGCGGACTTCCGCAACGTGATCCTGCTGATGACTTCGAACGCCGGCGCCCGGGAGATCGGCCGGCAGACGATCGGTTTCGAGGGGCTCCCCATCAACAGGGACGCCGTCTACAAGGCCCTGGAGCGAACCTTCTCCCCGGAGTTTCGGAACCGTTTGGACGGCGTCGTAAACTTCCTCGGCCTGACCGAAGAGGTCGTTCGGAAGATCGTGAAGAGGAGCGTCGCCGACTTCGCCGCCCAACTTCTCGGGAAGAAGGTCCTGCTCACGGTGACCGACGGCTGCTACGACTGGCTCGCCCGGAAGGGCTACTCCCCCGAATTCGGCGCGAGAGAGATCGCGCGGCTCGTCCAGGACAAGGTCAAGCGATTCTTCGTGGACGAGGTGCTCTTCGGGAGCCTCCACGGGGGCGGCGACGCCGTGGCCGACATCGAAAACGACGACGTGGTCGTCCGGGTCATCCATGCCGGTTTACCGACTCCCTGAGGCCATCGCCTTCCCCCCTGTCGAGCAGACGGCCAAAAGCGGTCTTCTCGCCGTCGGCGGCGATCTCTCGCCCGAACGCCTGTTAGCCGCCTACCGGGAGGGGATCTTCCCCTGGTACGGCGACGGCGAACCCATCCTCTGGTGGTCGCCTGACCCCCGTTTCGTCCTGTTCCCGAACGAACTGCGCGTCTCGCGGAGCATGAGGCAATTCCTGAAAAAGGGATTCGTCCGGATTACATTCGACCAGGCCTTCCGGGAGGTGATCGCCGCCTGCCGGAGGCCCCGACCCGGTCAGAACGGCACCTGGATCACGACGGAAATGCGGAAGGCCTACGCCGTCCTGCACGACCTCGGCTTCGCCCACTCCGTCGAGGTCTGGCGGCAGAAGGAACTCGTCGGCGGCATCTATGGCGTTTCCCTCGGCCGCGCCTTCTTCGGCGAATCGATGTTCTCCGCGATCCCCAACGCCTCCAAGGTGGCCCTTATCACCCTGATCCCGCATCTGAAGAAGCGGGGATTCGACCTCATCGACTGCCAGGTCGAGACCACCCACCTGGCCGGCCTTGGCGCCCGCCCCATCCCCCGCCGCGATTTCTGCGCCCTTCTGAAACAATCGCTCCGCCACGAGACCCTCCGGGGAAACTGGGG